>PEXO01000076.1:0-724 GCA_002779045.1 Elusimicrobia bacterium CG08_land_8_20_14_0_20_59_10
CGAGAAATTCGATATACGGCTTTCCCGCATACAGGAAGAACTTGAGGCCGCGCGCTGGGAAAAGAACCTCCTCCTTGAAAAAATGCGCATGAAGGAGCTGGAGGAGCGCAAGAACCGCGAGCGCATAAACGAGCTGGAGGCGCGCCTGAAGGGAGAACTGCGCAGCGCCGAGACCGGCGCTAAAGAGCTGGAGCAGCTGCGCCACCTCAGCGACCTCCAGGAAAGATCCGATTCCGTCAGGAAGATAGAGGAAATTAAAAAAGAAGAGCTGTCGCTTAAAAGGGTATATCCGGATGAGGTAAAGAAAGAACCGGAGGAAGCGGAGCTCCCGCCCAGGAGCGCTATAAACCCGGAGAAGAAGACCCTTAAGAGCGTACCGCCTTCCGACAAGCCTGGCGAACGTCGTCCCGATACGGACGGCGGCCAGGCTCCCGGAGAGCCCGGGTTGGCCAGCAAAAAGCTAAAAAGCATGGGCCAGACCCAGCCTCCAGCCTATGTCTATGGCTCGGATAATGTTCCCAAGCAGTCCGACCGCAATGATCCCGCTGAGCCCGTTATTGAACCGTCAGGCGGCTACCGTGATACCCCGCTGCCCGGGCCGGAAGCCGCCTCCTCCGGCGCTTTTAAGGAGGTTAAAGACGAGCCCCTGCCGCAGCAGGCTGGCGGAGTTGTTTACGATTTTACCGTAGTTACCCCCAGACAGGAAGGGACCGCCCAGAGGTTC
>PEXO01000076.1:871-1511 GCA_002779045.1 Elusimicrobia bacterium CG08_land_8_20_14_0_20_59_10
GAGGGTTACCAGCCGCCGCAAGCGGTGCAACCTCCACAATTCGGAGCATCTCCGCAGCCGCTGACCCCGGTATGGGGCATACAGCCGCCTGCCGCGCAGCCGGCCCCTGCACAGCAGCCGGCCCCTGCACAGCAGCCGGCCCCTGCACAGCAGCCGGCCCCCTTGCAGGAGCCGGCCTCCCCGCCGTCATTCAGCCCGGTCTGGAGCGTAGGCTCATCGGCTCCCGTCAAGGGCCTGGGTGAGTCGGCTTCCTTTTCCCCGTCGGATCCGGTTGTGCCCGCAAAGTCTCCGGCCGCTGAAGTTCCTGTGGATAAGACCCAGCGCCTGACCCCGGATATGCTGGAGGCGCCCAAGGACTCTAAGGCCGGCGCCAAACCCGGCGATAAAAAGACGGATAAAACCGGCGCCAAAACCGTAGTGCAGGCGATGAAAGACAAGATGGCCTCCAAGATGCCGGCGAAAGGCGGGAAAAAGGGCGGCAGGACGGCTTTTATTGCCGTAATTATAATTTTCGGATTTATAGCCGCCGGCGGCCTGGGGTATTTCTTCCTTGGCGAGGGTTTGAGCTTTTCCGAATTCTCCATGCTGAATTTCAGCGGTAAAAAACCGGCTCCCGCCGATGCCGGTACCCAGGAGGGAG
>PEXO01000076.1:1558-3425 GCA_002779045.1 Elusimicrobia bacterium CG08_land_8_20_14_0_20_59_10
CAGCCGCAGGAGGCCCAGCCGGCCCCGGCGCCCGAGCAGCCGCAGGCGCAGCCCGTCGCAGAGGTCTCCGCCAATGAAAATATACGCAAAGCGCTGGAAATAGTGAAATCCTACAAGCTTGCCGGCGGCCGCGGAGCCATGGAAAGCTGGTTCGCCAACTCCTTCCTTTCCGGCGGGGCCGGCGGGGTAAACGAGGAGTGGACCGCAACTCCGCTGCACGGCGAGATCCTGGTGGTGCAGTACCGCCTGCTCAGGCCCAAGCAGGACCCGATGATCTACCAGTTCGAAGTTGATGTCGCCAAGGGCGATATCGTACGCGGCATCAACAATAACGCCATTGAGCTGCTGGACAGTTCCGCCGCCGGGGAACCCACGGCCAGCGCGGCCCCGGCCAGGAAAAAGGCCGTGCGCAAGCCTAAGGTCAGGAAGCCGTCCCGCCCGTCCCGCCCGAAAGAAGTGCCCATACTGCCTCTCCCTGAGGATACCGACTCCGGGCAGCTTTCGGAACCCGATCCCACGGGTTTCGAGCAGCCCGAAACCGACGATAAGGTGAAGTACCTCAAGGCCCAGGAATCCGACGAAGAGCTTTTTTGAACCCGCCGCAAAACCGCGCCGCGAAGATGTATAATATGATTTCCGGCGGGCCGCCCGCGCCGTTCTCCCGCCCCGGCGGTTTGTTCTTCTATGGCTGAAAAAGGCATCTCGATAAATATTTCCAAGCGCCTGGGGGAAATGCTCGTTTCCGCCGGCCTTATCACGGCCGGCCAGCTGGGCGAAGCGCTGGAGCTGCAGCGCACCGGCGGCGGCAAACTCGGCCAGCTCCTGGTCCATAAAAAATTCATAGAGGAGCGCGGGCTCCTGGAATTCCTCAGCAAGCAGTTCGGCATAGAATTCGTAGACCTGCGCAATCTTAACGTTTCCGCCGAAGTCCTGAAGATAATCCCCGAGAACATAGCCCGCCGCTACGGCCTCATCGCCGTCTCAAAGTCGGAGAACAAGCTGAAGGTGGCGATGGAGGACCCGCTGAACATCGTTATCCTCGACGACCTTAAGATGATGACCGGTTACGACGTAAAGCCGGTGTTCGGCGCTGAGTCGGATATTTCGGCGGCCATAGACAAGAACTACGGCGTCAAATCCTCCAAGGAGGCGCTGGACGACATTCTTAAGAGCACGGACGGCGACGCCGCGAATGTGGCGCTGGTGGTGGAGGACCTGGAGAAGGGCGGAGGGGGGGACCTGCTTTCCCTCGATAAGGACGAGGCCGCGCCCATCGTGCAGATGGTCAACCTGATAATCTCCTCGGCCATAAAAGCGCATGCCTCCGATATACATATAGAGCCGACCTACAAGGAGACCAAGGTCCGTTTCCGCATAGACGGCGTGCTGCATGTGCAGCCTTCCCCGCCTAAAAAATTCCATAACGCGATAGTGAGCCGCCTCAAGATCATGTCCGCGCTGGATATTTCCGAGCGCCGCCTGCCGCAGGACGGCCGCAGCAAGCTGAAGATAGACGATCACGAGATAGACCTGCGCGTTTCCATCCTTCCCTGCGGTCCCGGGGAGAAGGTGGTCATGCGTATCCTCGATTCCTCCGGGCTTAAGCTGCGGCTGGAGGACCTGGGCATGGAGCCCGAGAACCTGGCTATCTTCGCCAAATGCCTGAAAGCCCCGCATGGCATCAACCTGATAACCGGCCCCACCGGCTCAGGCAAGTCCACCACGCTCTATTCGGCCCTGGCCACGCTTAATGCGCCGGACATTAATATAGTCACGATAGAGGACCCGATAGAATACCAGCTGGAAGGGATAAACCAGGTTATGGTGAATGCCGACGTGGGGCTTACGTTCGCTTCCGGGCTGCGCT
>PEXO01000341.1:0-7354 GCA_002779045.1 Elusimicrobia bacterium CG08_land_8_20_14_0_20_59_10
GCTTCGGAGGTCTATGATATGGACCTCTCCAATGCCAGCGTCAATAAGCCCTTCACGCTTACGCTTAAATATAGCAAGGAAGAAGGGGCGGGTAAGAACCTGAAGATTTACCAATATAATGCGGCTACCGGCGCCTGGGAAGAAGTGCCCGGCAATTATACCGTGGACCCGATGCTGGGCGTGGTGTCCGTGGACGTGGCCAGCCTGGCCAACGCTTCCGGGGGCACCGGCGGCGTGGATACTCCGCTGATGCGCAAGCGCTACGGCATGAGCGCCGTGGTGAACGGCCGCTATGCGCCCGCCGACGGCACTACTACTTCCCAGACCGGGCAGTTCGCGGTGTTCACGGCCAAGCCCGCCACAGGAGTCCCCTACGCCGGTGCGTTTGATGTTTACAACCTGCCGAACCCGTTCAGCCTGAAGAATAAGACTATCACACTGAGTCTGGATAGGGGGGTGGCCTTCGGTTCGGCCACCTCCTATACCACCAGCGGCACGCTGATAAAGTACCACCTGCCTCCGGGCAAGAGCGGCGGCGTGAAGTTCGTGATATATAACCTGGCCGGCGAGAAGGTACGCACGATAGACGATAGTATCAGGACCGGCGGGTTTGTCTACTATTCCGAGTGGGACGGCAAGAACGACAACGGGGCGAAATGCGCTTCGGGAGTCTACTTCATGCTGACCTATCTTGACGGCAAGCAGCTGGGCAACAAGGCGCATAAGATGGCGCTGGTAAAGTAGAGCGGCGGGCTGTTCCCGGCGGCCGGTTGACCCGGCCGCCGGGGCTCCCCGGGTTCGGATTTCGTGTTCGATAGAGGTAATTTATGAAAAAGATATTCATTCTCTGCCTGTCGCTGGCTTTCCCGTCGGGAGCTTATGCTTCCGGGGCGGGAACCACGGCCGCTAATTTCCTTAAAGTGGCCATGAGCCCCCGCGCCATGAGCCTGGGCGGGGCCTATAGCGCCCTGGCCGACGATTCCGGGGCCGTCTTCGTCAACCCGGCCGGGCTGGCGCTGAGCGAAGATAAAGAGGTGGCGCTGGACTTCTCCACCTACCTGCAGGACGCCAGGATGGGGAACCTGTCCTATTCCGGCACGGCGGGGGAGAAACGTTTCGGCCTGGGGGCCACTTTCCTGACGGTGGGGGACATCGAGCGGCGCGGCCTGAACGACTCCGCCGGGATAGTGCCGGAGCTGGGCACCTTCAACGCCAACGACCTGGCGGTGACGTTCTCTTTTGCCAAGAGGGAAGTTATGCCGGAAACGATGCCGCGCCTGGACGCGGGCGTTTCCGTGAAGTTCATCTATTCCACGATCTATACGAAGTCCGCTTTCGCGGCAGCGGCCGACGCGGGCGTCATCTACCGCGCCACCGGCAAGATGCGCCTGGCGCTGGTGGTGCAGAACCTGGGCACGAAAATGAAGTTCGACGAGGACTCGGACCCCCTGCCCCTCTGCCTTCGTTCGGGCATCCTTTATAAGGCTTCCGAGGACCTGAATATTTCCGGAGAGGTAAGCGAGTATCTTCAGGACGAGAAGTTCTATCCCGCGCTGGGGGCGGAGTACTGGTTCCGGAAATCGTTCGCGCTGCGCGCCGGTTATAAATTCGGCTACGACACGCAGAACCTGGGGTCGGTCGTGGGGCTGAGCGTGGGTTTCGGCGTAAAGGCCTCCGGGCTGGGTGTGGATTACGCTTTTATCCCCTTCGGGGACCTGGGCAATATCCACCGTTTCGGTTTCTGGATGAGGTTCTGACCTGGTGCAGCGCCCCCTAAATAAAAACCCCGGCATGCCGGGGTTTTTTATTCCATGCCGGCCGCAATTATCTCAAAAAGTCGTCCTCCAGCCAGTCGCCAGGAGCGCCTTCCACGGAGGATAAACGCTCGTCCGTGCCTGCGCCGCCGGTCCGGCTCTTAAAGCAATCCTTGAGTTCCGCCAGGGAGACGTCGGCTCTTTTTATGCGCATAAGCAGTATATAGGTCACTGCTTCCAGCACAAGGGCAACCGGCAGCACATACAGCCCCGCCGGGGATTTCATCATAAAAAGCAGGACCGCGCAGAGAAAGATCCAGAAACCCAGCACCAGGCTGATCCCCGAAACGAAGTAGGAGATTATAAGGGTGTACTCGTCGTTCTTGGGAAGCGAGGCTAGAATGGCGGCCAGCGCTATATTAAGCAGCGTCAGGTAAAGGGCGCGTTCCACCCAGCTTTTCCAGCGGTTCCTGGACCTTAGGATAATGCCGAGCCTGGGGTGTTTGATCACTATCACTTCACCGTCTAAGATGGTTTCCATGGTGGGCTTTATCGGCTTCAGCGCGGGCAATTCGCCTTCAGCGGGGGTGTAATCAAAACCCTGTTGCTGACCTGGCGTCTGTGCGTGCAGGGCGGAGTTGCAGCCTATTATGACCAGCGGCGCCAGCAGCAGGAAAAGCGCGTATTTTGCGGGTATCCGGTTCGGTGACATTATCCGCATATGCTCAATCTTCCTCGTTATCGTCGAAACCCGGGACGGCGGGCCCGTCCCCGGAGTCTATCTTATAGTACTGTTTAGCCCCGGGCCTCAACTTGGAGGGCATGAACTGTACTTCTTTCAGGGCCTTTTGCTGCACTTCCGCTGGTTTCCTGGAGTTAATCTTCATCTTGCTGCGTATGGAGACCCTGTCCTGATAATGCCAGTAGGACGAAACGGAGGCGGCTATCATGGCCGTCAGCGTCAGTCCGCCGAGCAGGAACACCTCGCGGTCCCTCCGTATCCAGTATTTGCGCAGTTTTTTAACGAATTCGGGGAATTTCATTTTAGTTCTTCCAGGATGGTCTTAAGTCTCGCTATCCGGCCTTCCGCGTCGGCCCGCCTGGCCTTCACCGGCCTGGGATAATAAACCTTTAAACGAATTCCCGAAAAACGGCGTTCGAAACGTAGAGATGGTCCTCTCTTATGCTGAGCGTCCGGTCCTTCATTTCCACAAGGCCGGCTGCCAGCAGGCGGTTTATCGCTATACTGAATTCTATAATTATATCGTCATGCAGTTCAATTCCGGCGGTTTTGCGCAGGCCCAGCATTATTTTTTCGGCTCTTTTCGCGCGACCTTTGAGGGTTTCCCTGTATTGCTGCGGTATGGCGGAGCCGGCCAGCGCGGCCTCTATAAAGACCGTAGTGTCTGTAGTGTTCGCCCGGCGTTCTCCGTCCAGGTGCGATGCGGCGGCTGTTCCCAGGCCCAGGTATTCGCCCTGCTCCCAGTAGTTGAGGTTGTGCGCGGCTTCCCTTCCGGACAGCGAGAAATTGGAGATCTCGTATCGCGCCAGCCCCGCGCTTTTCAGTATCGCGGCCGCGGTTTTATACATCTCCGCCGCCTCCTCAGGGGCCTCTTTTACTCCGGCGGCGTGAAACGGCGTCCCTTTGTGCACTTCCAGCGCGTATAGCGAGACATGCTCCGGTTCCAGCTCCAGCAGGCGGGCGAGCGACTCTTCAAGGTCTTTCATGCGCTGCCCGGGAAGTCCGCACATCAGGTCAGCGTTGATATTGGCGAAGCCGGCCGCGCGCAGGGCGCCGTAAGCTTTCAGGAAATCAGCGCTCATAGCTATCCTGCCCAGTTTTTTCAGCAGGCCGTCCTGCCAGGTCTGGAGGCCCAGGCTTATGCGGCTTATTCCCGCGCTTTTTAGCAGCGCGGCTTTCCTGTCGTCCAGGCTTTCGGGGTTGGCTTCAAAAGTGCTCTCTGCGAGGTTCGTTACGGGGCCGGTCAGGGGCGTTATGGCCGCAAAAAGTTTTTCCAGTTGTGCAGGAGAAAGCAGGCTGGGAGTGCCCCCGCCTATGTAGAGGGTCGAGAAATTACCTGAAAGGGCCCGGAACGAGGCGGCTTCCAGGGAGAGGGCCTTTATGTAGTCGTCGATAAGGTCTTCCCGCCCCGCCGCGGATACAAAATCGCAGTAGCCGCATTTCGAGCGGCAGAACGGTATATGTACGTAAAGTCCGCGCACGGGAAAAGTAGTCACAAGTCACCAGTCACAGGTCACAAGCCGGAACCGGACAAGCCACAGGACACAAGTACCTTGTGTCCTGTGGCTTGTAACAGGCGGCTTCGCCGCTTTTATGCCTGGGGCTTGCGGTTGTCCATGAACATCTTGACAAGGTCCATGGGCACGGGGAAGATAATGGTAGAACTCTTCTCCGCGGAGATCTCGGTCAGGGTCTGCAGGTACCTGAGCTGGATGGCGGCGGGATGGACGGCCATGATGGCGGCGGCGTCGGAGAGTTTCTGCGAGGCCTGGAATTCGCCTTCCGCGTGGATGACCTTGGCGCGGCGTTCGCGTTCGGCTTCCGCCTGCTTGGCTATCGCGCGCTGCATTTCCTGCGGCAGGTCCACGTTCTTTACCTCTACGCTGGAGATCTTAATGCCCCAGGGCTCGGTGTGCAGGTCCAGTATCTCCTGGAGGTTCTTGTTTATCTTGTCGCGCTGGGCAAGCAGATCGTCAAGTTCCTGCTGGCCGAGCACGCTCCGGAGCGTGGTCTGCGCAAGCTGGCTGGTGGCGTACATAAAGTTCTCAACGTTCAGGATGGCGGACTGCGGGTTGACCACCCTGAAATAGATAACGGCGTTGACCTTTACCGAGATATTGTCGCGGGTTATGACATCCTGCGGAGGCACATCCATCACCACAACGCGGGTGCTGACGCGGAAGATCTGCTGAATGCCGGGGATAAGGATGATGAGACCGGGGCCTTTTACGCCCGTGAAGCGGCCGAGGGTCAGCGTGACGCCCCGCTCGTATTCATTGAGCACTTTTATGCTGGAAAACAGTATTATAACAGCGAATATTATTAACGGTGCGTATGCCATCCTGGACCTCCTGAAAGTGACTTGTCTTGGTGTCCATAAGTCTACAAAAGATGCCGGCCCAAAGTAAACCGGCCGGCTCCGGCGCCGCCGTAAAATTTTGTATTATATAGCCGAGGTCTTTGAACACCGGCAGCTTATGAGCAAAAGAAGGCTTGCGAGGGAAAATTGTCTCCAGTCTCTCTACGCTTCGGATATAGCGCATCTTGAGCCGGCTTCCGTGCTTGCCAGTTTCCAGATGCTGGATTTTGCCGCCGAAGAAAAGAACTTCGCCTTCTATAAGGGCCTCTATTCCTCCACGGTTTCCAACCGCCAGAAGATCGATGGCATAATAAGCGGCATAAGTCTCAACTGGGAGATAGAGAGAATGCCGGCCGTGGACCGCGCCATCCTGCGCATGGCCGTTTGTGAAATGATTATACTCGCGGACGCCCCGGTGGCCGTGATCATAGACGAGGCTATAGAGCTGGCAAAGAAATATTCCACGGACAAATCCGGGAAATTTATAAACGGCGTGCTTGACAATATAGCCAGGCACAACGATCTGGTAAAATGACTTCCGGTCGGGACTTTCGCAGGGAAATTGAGGCGCTCCGGGCCGAGATCAGGCGGCACGAGCGCCTTTATTACGTCTCGGATTCCCCCGAAATATCGGACGGCGAATTTGACGCGCTGATGAACCGGCTGAAGGCGCTGGAGGCGGAGCGTCCGGAACTAGCCGCCGACGATTCCCCTACCAGGCGCGTTGGCGGGGAACGCTCCAACACCTTCGCCCCGGTGCCGCACCGCATCCCGATGCTTTCCCTGGACAATTGCTACTCCGAGGATGAGTTCCTGGAATGGCACGGGCGCGTAAAAAAGGGCCTCGGGGATGAACCGTTCGAGATGGTTGTGGAGGCCAAGATCGACGGCCTTTCCTGCTCCATAGAGTACGAGAAAGGCCGGCTTGCCAGGGCTTCCACGCGCGGGGACGGGGAGACCGGCGAGGACGTTACTTTGAACGTCCGGACCATCAGGTCGGTCCCTCTCGGCCTCGGCCTGAGCCGTCCGCCGTCCGTCTTCGAGGCGCGCGGAGAGGTGTACATGGAGAAGGCGGATTTTGAAACCTTGCGCGGGAAAGCGCTGTCCGCGGGGGAAGAGCCTTTCGTGAATCCGCGCAACGCCGCCGCCGGCTCGCTGCGGCAGAAAGACCCCGCGGTTACGGCCGCCCGACGGCTGAAGTTCATCGCGCACTCCTACGGTTATCTCGACGGGATAGTCGAGCCGGATTCCCACTGGGAATACCTGAACATCTGCCGCGGGCTCGGTTTCCCTATTTCCACGCTGGGAAGCCGTCCGTGCCGCGGCGCCGGAGAGGTCCTGGAATATTACCGTGATTATTCCAGGAAGCGCTTCACCCTGCCTTTCGAGATAGACGGGCTGGTGATAAAGGTGGACTCGCTCAGGCAGCGCAGGCTGCTCGGCTTTACCTCGAAGAGCCCGCGCTGGGCGATAGCTGTAAAGTACCCGGCTCAGCAGGCCACCACGGCGGTCCGCGGCGTGGCCTTCTCGGTGGGCCGCACCGGGGTTATCACTCCGGTGGCGGAGCTTGTGCCGGTGAAATGCGCGGGGGTTACCATTTCCAGCGCTACACTGCATAATTTCGACGAAGTGGAGCGCCTGGGGCTTAAGATAGGGGACAGGGTGGTAATAGAACGCGCCGGGGAGGTCATCCCCAAAGTGGTAAAAGTTGTGACCGAGGCGCGTACCGGGTCGGAAACGCCGGTGAAGCCCCCGGAGAACTGCCCGTCGTGCGGGGCGGAAGTGTTCCGCGACGAAGAGGAAGTTGCAGTACGCTGCGTAAATCCCTCCTGCCCCGTGCAGTTCCGGAGGGCGCTGCTCCATTTCGCTTCGCGCGACGCCATGAATATTGAAGGTCTGGGGGAGTCTTCGGTGGAACAGCTGGAGGGGAAAGGACTGGTGCGGAGCTTTTCCGGACTCTATAGCCTGAAAAAAGAGGACCTGCTGGGGCTTGAGCTGTTCAAAGATAAAAAAGCGGACAACCTGCTGGCGGAGATACGCGCCAGCAAAGAGCGGCCGCTGTCGCGCCTTATCTACGCCCTCGGGATAAGGCATATCGGGGAAAAGAGCGCCAGGGTCCTGGCCGGGCATTTCCGGACCATGAAAGCGTTCCTGGCCTCCGGGCCCGGGGAGCTGGCCCGCGTCAACGAGATCGGCCCGGTCATAGCCGCCGCGGTGACGGAATTCTTCAAATCTGCGGCCACGCGGGCGCTGGTGGGGGAGCTTGAGGCTGCGGGGCTTAGTATGGACGAGCCGCAGCGCGACGCTTTAGGCGGGAAGCTTTCCGGCAAGACCTTTGTCTTTACCGGCGAACTGGCCGGCCTTACCCGCGCCGAGGCGCAGGCTAGAGTGCGCGGGCTGGGCGGTCGGGAAACTTCCTCGGTGTCGGTCAAAACCTCCTATGTCGTGGCGGGTTCCGCTCCCGGCTCAAAATACGATAAAGCAAAAAAGCTCGGGGTC
>PEXO01000341.1:7499-9495 GCA_002779045.1 Elusimicrobia bacterium CG08_land_8_20_14_0_20_59_10
CCGGCTCTACTTATGCACTGCTCAAAGAAGCCGGCATAGAGTCGGAAGAAGTGCGCTATTCCCCGCCGGTCCCGTCCTCCGTGCTCAAGGCGCTGTCCGGCCGCTTCCCGGCCCTCTCCGATAACGGGGTGGAACTTCCCCGGTTCTACATAGTGGCGGCCAACCTTTACCCTATCGCCAGCATAGTCGGGCAGGAGGAGTTCGCGATAGAGGAACTGTCGAATTACCTGGACCAGTCCAACTCGGCGGTGCTCAGGGCCGCCGCCCGGGATTTTACAAATGTCGTGACCGTTTGCGGCAGTTCGGACTACGGCCCGGTACTGCACGCCCTTAAGGACGCCGGCGGGCTGGAACCGGCGGTAAAGAAGCAGCTGGCCGCGAAGGCCTGGCAGCACCTGGCCGCCTATGACGCCACCGTGGCGCAGTATCTTACCGGGACGGGACACCTGCTGGGCGACGAAGTGGTGATGAGCCTTAAGAAAGTGGCCGACCTGGACTACGGCGAGAACCGTCACCAGAAGGCCGCTTTTTACGCTTTAAGCGGGGCCCGTCCGCGCGGCCTTAACGCGGCTAAACTTCTTTGCGGCGGGGAACTCAACCTTAATCATTACCTGGACCTGGATACGGCTTTTGAGCTGGCGATGGAGTTCGAAGAGCAGGTGTGCGTCATTTCCAAGCATGCCCGCCCGGCCGCCGTCTGCGCGGCCGCGCAGCAGAATGAATGCCTCCGGGGAGCCCTGCGCTGCGATCCCGCCGGGGCTGTGGGGGGCACAGCCGCCTTCAACCGGCAGGTGGAGGCGGCGACGGCGGAGCTGCTGAGGGGGACTTTCATCGAGAGCGTCGTGGCCCCGGGATACGCGCCGGACGCCCTGAAGCTATTGCGCGCGCGCGAAGGCTTGCGGGTGCTCTCGCTGCCCGTCCCGGTGCTTTCCCCGCACGAGGTTGAGCTTCATTCCGTTTCCGGCGGCGTGCTTATAGAGAGCAAGGATAATATGCTTTTTGCGCGGGAGACACCGTGCGTAACGCGCCGCAAGCCGTCGGACGAAGAGCTGCGGGCGCTTAAACTGGCCTGGAAAACCGTCAAGTACGCGAAGACCTACGCTGTGGTGCTCGCGGACGCCTTCGGCACTCTGGCCGTGAGCGCGGCGGAAAGTTCCACGCTGGACGCCGTGCGCGGTGCGCTGTGGAAAATGCATGACAAGCGCGCCCTGCTGCCGGAGCCGGGCGCGCTCGTAATGGCGGCCGACGCCGCGCTGCCGCTCAAGACGCTTCATACGGCCCTATCCGGCGGGGTCAGGGCCGTTATTCAGCCCGGGGGCTGGCAGGACGACCGGGACTGCGCGGAGCTGTGCGATTCCAGGAACGCCGCGCTGCTCTTTTCCGGTATGCGGCATTTCAGGCATTGAAGGATCTTACTTATGACCAAAATTATCTCCAGGGTACTGCGCGGTATTTTACCGGCGGTCTGCGTCCTGCATATCTGCTGCGGGAGCTGTTCCTGCGCCCCGGAATTCTCCGACGTGCAGGGCAAGGTTCTTTACCGCGCTTCGGCCGACCAGGAATGGATACAGGCCCGTCCCGGCATGCGGGTGGCGGAAGGCGGGAGGATAAAGACCGGGTGGTTCTCCTGGGCGGAGATACGCTACGACGAGAGGACGCTGGCGGGGCTGGGCTTTGATACGGACTTTGTGATCTATACCGCCAATGCCGACGAATACTTTTCAAGACTGTTTTCCGGGTCGGTGCGCGCCGTGGTAAAGAGCGGACAGAAGTTTTCCCTGAAGACCCCGGTGACGGTGGCGGCGGTGACCGTGCCGGGCACGCGCTTTATCACGGTGGTGACGGCGCTGGGCCAGACCAGGGTCCGGGTCTTTTCCGGCGTGGTCGCGGTAAGCGACGTCAAAAAACGCGACAAGCGGGTCAAGCCCGAAGAGACGCTCTCGGTGGATAAGGACGGCTCCGGTCCCCCGGAACGTTTGCCGGCGACTTCATTGGG
>PEXO01000341.1:9623-13478 GCA_002779045.1 Elusimicrobia bacterium CG08_land_8_20_14_0_20_59_10
CCCTTATCCGTGAGTCTTTCCCGGTAAAATTGAGGAAAGGACAGGATTGGCCGATGGAATGTCCGGGCGGAATTTCGCCCCGTGAAATAAGAAAAAGTTACCTGGAAGGCAGGCCCTTCTTCTCCTACGCCTGTCCCGCCAGTGACCTTGGGCAGGGTGAGTGGCAGAACCGCTATTTTGATATGCCCATCGAGGATAAGGACGGCGGCGTTTCCTCCGCGTTGAGAATGCACTATAACCATAAGGTGCGGGCCAAGCTGCCCGCGGCGGCAAAGCTGCGCAAACTGTATCCCAAGGGCCCCGGGGCGGGCGGTTACGAGGCGCGGTTCCAGTCGGATGTGATGCCGGGGGTCGCTGCCACGGCGAACAAGACCAGGGTGGACGGTCCCGGTATAAAGGCCGCCACGGAGTCCGTCCTGTCGATTTACAGGGAACTGTGGGCGGGCAAGAACAAGGATTCTTACTCCGGCAAAGTAGTGCCCATGATAGAATAGTGGCCGGGGCGGGCTATGACGCTTCGAAAAACACACGGCAGGGCCTTGCCGGTCTTTTCCCAAATAGTGTATATTTTAGCTTGTCATGATTTTAGGCGTAGGAATAGATATAATTGAAGTCGCCCGCGTTGCCAAAGAGATAGCCGGTGCCGGGTTCAAGGAGAGATATTTTTCGTCCGGAGAGATCAAGTACTGCGAGTCCAGGCACGGCAAGGCCAGGAATTACGCGGCCCGGTTCGCGGCCAAAGAGGCGTTTTTTAAGGCGCTGGGGACGGGCTATCGCGGCGGTCTTTCTTTCCGGGAAGTGGAGGTCGTTAACGACCGGCTGGGGAAGCCCTCGATCGTCCTGCGGGGAAAGACGAAAGAGCTTTGCCGAAAGCGCAAGATCCGCGGCATACATGTATCGCTGACTCACATTAAGGACCATGCAAGCGCGGTAGTTATTACGGAGGGATAAAATGAAAACCAAAATTGAGCCGAATATCGGGTCCTACGACGAGAGGGTGAAGGGCTCTCCATGGGCGCTCGCCGAAGAGGAGCTGGGGTATAAACCAGGCGGCGACATAAATATCGGCTGGTACTGCACGGACCGGATCTGCGATATGGGCAAGGCGGGCAAGACCGCTTTTATCTGGGAAGGGATGGGCGGCGTTGAGAAGCGCTATACGTTTAATGACCTCCGCCTCGCGTCCAATACTATTGCGGACTTCCTTGTTGGCCTGGGCATTAAAAAAGAGGAAAGGGTCTGCCTGTTCCTTGACCGGATCCCGGAACTGTATCTCGGCTTCCTGGGTGTTCTGAAGACCGGCTCCATGGCCCAGCCCCTTTTCTCGGCCTTCGGCGACGAATCCCTGCTGGTGCGGCTTGAGAACGCGCAGACGACAGCTATCATCACCCAGCGCAAACACGTCGGCAAGGTGCGCAAGCTGCGCGAGAAGCTCCCCTGCCTGAAACATATCATCGTGGTGGATGACGACGGGAAAAAACCGCTCCAGGAGCGAGAAGTCGCCTTCTCGCTGGCCAGCGCCAAGCCCGTCGAGGATTTTAAATGCGCGGCTACCAAGGCTGAGTCGCCCTCGGTGCTCCACTATACCTCGGGCACCACGGGACAGCCCAAGGGCGCCCACCACGTCCACTATTCGCTCATTTCACAGTACCTGACCACCAAGTGGGTGCTTGACCTGCGCGAGGACGATATCTACTGGTGCACGGCCGACCCGGGCTGGGTGACCGGGACCTCCTACGGCATAATCGGCCCGTGGTGCCTGGGCGTGACCTCGTGCGTGCTCGACGTGGGTTTTACTGCGGAGAGCTGGTACCAGTTCATACAGAAGCACCATATTACGGTCTGGTATTCCGCGCCGACGGCGATACGGGCGCTGATGAAGACCGGGGATGAGGCCGTGAAGAAACACGATCTCTCCAGCCTGCGGCACCTGGCCAGCGTGGGCGAGCCCTTGAACTCCGAAGCCGTGGTCTGGTCCGAGCGCGTGTACGGCCTGCCTTTCCATGACAGCTACTGGCAGACCGAAACGGGCTCCATCATGATCTCGAACTATCCCGGTATGAAGATCAGGCCGGGGTCCATGGGAAAACCGTTCCCCGGCATAAAGGCGACGCTGCTCGACATGCAGACCTTCGAGCCGTTCACGGAGACCGGGAAAGTGGGCCTGATAGCCGTGGAGCCCGGCTGGCCGGCGATGCTCCGCGGTTACTGGAACAACGAGGACGCCTACAAGAAGAAGTTCAGGAACGGGTGGTACCTTACCGGCGACAGGTCCACCATCGATCTGGACGGGTACTACTGGTTCGTGGGGCGCGACGATGATATCATCAATACGGCCGGGCACCTGGTAAGCCCCTTCGAGGTGGAGTCGGCGCTGCTGGAGCACCCGGCGGTGGCGGAGTCCGCCGTGGTTTCCAAGCCCGACGAGATCAACATGGAAGTGGTGAAGGCTTTCGTTACGGTCAAGCCGGGCTTCGTAGGCAACGACGACCTTACCCTGGAGATCATGAACTTCATCCGCAAGAAGCTCTCCCCGCTGGCCATGCCGCAGGAGATAGAGTACACGCCCCTGCTGCCCAAAACGCGCAGCGGCAAGATCATGCGCCGCGTCCTCAAGGCCAGGGAATGGGGCCAGGAAATAGGCGACATCTCCACCCTGGAGAACGATTAATTCAGCTTACCAGGAGAAAACATATGGAAAATACCGAAGATATCCGCGCTGCCGTTCTGAAGTACGTGAAAGCCGAGTACCTGGAGGATGACGACCAGGAGATCGATTGCGACACTGCCCTGATCTCCGGCGGGATAGTGGATTCCTTCTCAATGGTGTCTTTGAAGCGCTTTCTGGAGAACAGGTACAAGATCCAGATCCCCGACGATAAAGCCACCCCGGAGGCTTTTGACAGCGTTAACAAGATAACCTCGCTCGTAGAAACGTTCGTGGCGGGGAAGGTCTGATATGGCTTTCACCAACCCTATTCGCGAACACTATCAGAAGGACCTTGACGCGCTCAGGAGCGCCGGCATGTTCAAGACCGAGCGCTATATCCACTCCGCGCAGGCCGCGGACATAGAAGTCGAGTTCCCGGCGGGCGCGGCGCCCAAGAAAGTTATAAACATGTGCGCCAATAACTACCTGGGGCTTTCCAGCCATCCCGAAGTGATCCAGGCAGCGCGCACGGGCCTGGACACGCGCGGCTACGGGATGTCCTCGGTGCGCTTCATCTGCGGCACGCAGGATATCCACAGGGAGCTTGAGCGGCGCATGACCGAGTTCCTGGGCACCGAGGATACCATCCTCTTTCCGTCCTGTATGGACGCCAACGCGGGCGTTTTCGAGGCGATCCTGGACGACTCGGACGTGATGATTTCCGACCGCCTTGTCCACGCTTCCATTGTTGACGGCATCAGGCTGTGCAAGGCCCAGCGGGATACCTTTAAGCACGCCAATATGGAGCACCTTGAGGACAAGCTCAAGCTTCACTCCGACAAAAGGCTGATGGTCGTTATTACGGACGGCGTTTTCTCGATGGACGGGGACACGGCCCCGCTTGATACGATGGCCGCCCTGTGCGAGAAGTACGGCGCCATGCTCTTTGTAGACGACTCTCACTCAAGCGGCTTCATCGGCAAGACCGGGCGGGGAACGCATGAAAAATACGGGGTCGTGGGGAAAATAGACATTATCACCACCACCTTCGGCAAAGCCCTTGGCGGCGCCTCGGGGGGCTGCGTCTCGGGCCGGAAGGAACTTGTGGAAATGTGCAGGCAGAAGGCCCGCCCCTACCTGTTCTCCAACACGATCGCGCCCGTGGTGGTCTCGGGCGTGCTCCGGGTCCTCGATCTTCTCTCTAA
>PEXO01000183.1:0-3227 GCA_002779045.1 Elusimicrobia bacterium CG08_land_8_20_14_0_20_59_10
CCGCCGCGTAATTGCCGGCGCGTTTATTCAAAAAAGCCGCAAGCTGTTTAAGCATCACCGGGCAATCCGGCTCCCTGAGCACGGGGGCTATGGCCCTGGCCACGGCTTTCGGATCTTCCGCCTTGCTGTAGCCTATAGCCGCCAGGACCGAAAGGTATTTCCACTCTTTCGGGGAATACCTGAGGCCGTAGTTAAGCACGGCTTCGGCCTCCCCGGGGCGCTCCATATTAAAGGCAAGGGCGGCCGCGCTGTAGAGGCAGGCGGCGGTGAAACCGGGGTCGAGTTGAAGTACATGCAGCGACATAGGAAGAAAGTCAGGATACCTGCCCTTGCCGTACCCGGCGCCGTGCTCACAGCAATGATGCCCGCTATGGCCCCCTTCATGCCCTTCGTGCGCTTCATGCTCTTCGTGCACGTGCAGTTCGGAGGTGCCGTAGTACTGCAGCAGCCGCACGAACCACAGGTCCGCGAAAATACGCCGGGCGCCGAAGGCCAGCGAGAAGATATCGGCGGCGGCCCCGCTGCCGGACTGTCTTATCTCTCCCGGCGGAGGGAAAGGACTGCGGTAGGCCCTGAAAGCGGAGGTGGAGCCGGCTCCCCATGCAAGGAGCGCCGCCAGCAGCAGGGGAAGGCCCGCCCGCTTTTCCATTAAAACTCCTTGCGCCGCAGCAGCCACAGAGCAGCCAGGTAAGAGCCCCCTACCCAGGCGGCGGCGGAAAAGAAAGCCGGGAACCCCAAAGCGGAGGAGGAACCGGGGATATCCCTGACATTGAATAGTTGGAAGTTGGGGATAAGCCATACGGCCGCTTCCAGGACAGCTCCCTTCAGGCCGCCGGCCTGCCCGGCCAGAAAAAGGGTCTCCGGGACGAAATGCCCCAAGGTCCACATGATACCCGAGATCACAAGCGTGGAAACGGGGGAGCTGGAGAACAGCGACACGAAAAACGCGAAAGCGGTTATCACCGCGAGTTTCAGGAAGGAACCGGCCAGCGCCCAGGCGTAGCCGGCGGGAACATCGAAGCCCCTGAAGGCCAGCAGCAGCAGGTGCATCAGCCCCATGACCGCGAGCATGAAAGCGGCGGTGAGCAACACGCCGGCCAGCTTGCCGGCCAGGTAGCCCCAGCGCGGCACGGGCCGCGAGAACACGAGATAAATGGTCTTGGTTTCGGCCTCCCTGAGCAGGGAGGAGGAGGCGGAGAACAGCGCGTAGGCCAGCGCCGTCAGTTCGATAAGCGCCAGACCCAGGTCCGCCAGCACGCGGCCCTCCTGGTCCACCGCCATCACCCCGGCCAGTACCGAGGCATAAATGGCGGTAAAGGCGAATACGGCGAAAAGGGTAAAGAAGCGGTTGCGCAAGTGTTCCCTGAAAGAATCAGCAGCCACCACTACCACAGCGCTCAGCAGCCTTTTCATTTCACGGTCTCCACAAAAATAGCCTCAAGGCCGCCCGGGGCGGCTTCCCATTCGGCGCGGGCCACGGCCCTGGCGAGGCTGCCGCGCACCATTATCAGCACGCGGGAGCATAGTTTTTCCACTTCGGAAATGCTGTGCGAGGAAAGGAAAATAGTACAGCCGGCGGCGTTGAGAGCGGCAAGCAGCCCGCGGATGTCATGTATGGCCAGCGGGTCCAGCCCGCTCACCGGTTCGTCCAGCACGAGCAGGCGCGGCTTGTGCAGCAGCGCCTGCGCCAGCCCCAGCCGCTGCAGCATGCCTTTTGAAAATTCGGAAATACGCTTGCCGGCGTGAGGTTCCAGGCCCGTGCGCCGCAGCGCCCCCTCCACGGCCGCGGACAGTTCCGCCCCGCCGAGGCCGGAAAGCCTGCCATAATAGGCGAGCACCGCCCCAGGGGTTTCCTGCGGGGGAAAATACGGCAGCTCGGGCAGGAAACCCACGCTGCCCTTGGCCAGGCGGTCCTCAGGGGAGAGCCCGAAGATCTCCACGCTGCCGGCGGTCGGAAAAAGCAGGCCGGTTATCAGCTTCATTATAGTGGTCTTGCCCGCCCCGTTAAGGCCGAGCAGGCCGGTAACCTCGCCGGCGGGGATCTCGAACGACAGGCCTTTGACGGCCGTGTGATAAACGGCGCCCAGCAGCCGCGGGCGCCGGTAGGTTTTTTCCACGTCGCGGAACAGAACGGTGGCGGCGGTCATCTGATTATTTTTTTCTCCTCCGCTTTCTGCCGTTTGACTTCTTCCGCTATCCGGTCTATCGGGATAGAGCCCAGCTTGAGGAACATCGAATGGAAGCGGCGCAGGTCGAAATACTTGGCCTCCGTGCGCTCATAATAGCGGCGCATTTCAAGTATGCGGTCCAGCCCGTAGACGAAGGAGAACCCGTCGGTAGGCGAGTGCGAAAGCTTCAGCACCTCGGTATCGGCCTGGCTCTGCGTCATGTAAAAATCCTTCTGGAAGAAAGCGGAGGCTTCCTTTGCGGTCCATTTGCGGGTATGCAGCGCCGTATCGGCATAGGCCCGCGCGCAGCGAAGCGCGCGTATATAGCAGCGCAGGAAGCGGGACCAGTACGAAGAATAAAAGCCCATTTCCTCGGCGAGCAGCTCGGAGTAACAGGCCCAGCCGTTGGTGACTATAGGCTGGTTCGAGGCGCGGCGGATGCGGGACCGGTTGGTTGAGGCCTGGAAGCTGTGCAGGTGCAGGCCCGGCATTACGGCATAGGCTATGAGGAGTTCTATCTGGGAATAATTGAACCCGGAAGCGAGTATCTTCTCTTTGGCCTCCGCCGAAGCCTCGTCGGAGGGGAGCATCACGAAAAGCTCGGCGATGCGCGTATCATCGAGCGAGAAAGAGGGGGCGTAGTAGACGTACGGCAGCACCGACGCCATGAACCCGGGCATGCGCTTTATCAGCAGGCGCTGCTTCGGGAATTCCACCACTTTATGTTCATCGAAATGCTGGTAGGCGCGGTCCATCTCGTCCTGAAACACCTTTAGCACTTCCGGGACGGGCGGGTGCTCCCTGGGAAGCTTCTCGATAACCCCTTTCCAGCCCTTTTTTTTAGCAAGCAGCGCATCCACGCTCAGCGCCTCTTTTGAAAGCTCCTTCAACGCCGTCTTGAAGGCTTTTTTCGAGTGGCTGTAGGCCGCGCCCGGTGTCATATCCAGGGAATGAAGGCGCTCCAGGTAAAAGCCGTATCCGGTGGAACCGATGCGAAAATCGCCGTCAGAGACCGGCAGGATGTCCCTTTCCAGGAAAGCCGCGTACCTGGCCAGCGCG
>PEXO01000183.1:3286-3623 GCA_002779045.1 Elusimicrobia bacterium CG08_land_8_20_14_0_20_59_10
ATAGGAGCGAAAAACGACGACAAAATCCGAGATATTATCCAGGGCTTCTTTAGCCTGGTCTATAGCCTGGCGGGTCCAGATTATTGGCGGCCTGGATAGATTTCGCTCCGCCTGTTCAAGCACAGCGGGAAAGACCTTGAGGCGCGAAAGAGCGTTGGCCGCGCGGGTATTGTAGTCATCATAATCCCTGTTCATCATCAGGTAGACGACGAAGAGAGGCTCAAGGTAATACTGCGGGCGCCTGCCGAGGAGGTCAAGGTTCTGCAGCTCGTAGACATTCACCTCCATCATGTGATCGAGGACCTCAAAATCCACCTTCAGGGAGGGGTACATGGAG
>PEXO01000440.1 GCA_002779045.1 Elusimicrobia bacterium CG08_land_8_20_14_0_20_59_10
AGGTGGGTGAGCGCAACTTCACTATCCATTTTCAGAACTGGGGCGCGCTGCTCTTCCCCAACCCCGTCAGTTCCTGGGGCGCCGAGCTGGCCGACAGCACGGATAACAATAATCTGCCCGGCTTCAAGAACGCCGAGGTGGACGCGCTCTGCAGGAAATACGACCTGACCGGGAACCGGGAGGAGCAGAAGAAGATAATACGCAGGATAGACGAGCTGATCTTCAGGGCGCATCCCTATGCGCTGGCCTGGGGGTCCAGTTTCAGCCGGGTGCTTTACCATAACAAGTTCGGCCACCCGGAAAAATATTTTTCAAAGATAGGCGATTACCGGGACATGAAGACCATGTGGTGGCTGGACCCGCAGAAGGATAAGGCGCTGGCCGAGGCCCTGGAGAAAGACGGGAAACTGCCGGTGGGAGAGACCGATCAGAGGCCCTGGGATTAATTTATGCACGGAATGACCACTTATTTCATGCGGCGGCTGCTGCTGGTACCGCTTACCTTCATCGCCATTACCCTCATGGTCTATACCGTGCTGAGGGTGGTACCCGGCGGGCCCATAGAGCAGGCGCAGCTGCAGATAAAGCTGGCCATGATGCAGGAGGGCGGCGCGGCCAACCTGGGCGGCGCGGAGGCCGAACTGCAGATCCCCGAGTCGGCCATGAACGAGCTCAAGAAGTATTACCACCTGGACAAGAGCATCCCCGAGGGCTATGCCCGCTGGCTTTGGGGCATAGTGCGGCTGGACTTCGGCCGGTCCTACGTTTACGGCGAGCCGGTGCTGGAAGTAATAATCTCCAAGTTCCCCATTTCCATCTATTTCGGCCTTATCGGCTACTTCGCTTCCTGGCTTATCTGCGTGCCTCTGGGCGTCAGCAAAGCCATCCGCCACAAGACAGGCTATGACACCGCCACTTCGGTGCTCGTTTTCATCGGTTATTCCATCCCCGGTTTCGTCGCCTGCCTGATGCTGCTGGTGGTCTTCGGCGGCGGCAGCTTCTTCGACCTTATCCCGCTTGGCGGTTTCAGGTCCGCTAATTGGGCGGAACTGGGTTTCTTCGCGAAGATCTTCGACCAGCTCCACCATACCATCGTGCCCGTTATAGGCTACCTGATAGGCGGCTTCGCCACCATGACCATACTGATGAAGAACTCGCTGCTCGACAACCTGGGAGCCGACTATGTGCGCACGGCTTTTGCCAAGGGCCTCTCCGAAAAGCGAGTCATCTTCATCCACGCGATGCGCAATTCGCTGATACCGCTGACCGTGGGTATCGGCCAGGCGCTGGGACTGCTTTTCGCCGGTTCCTTCCTTATAGAGAAGACCTGCAATATCCCCGGCATGGGACTGCTGGGTTATAATTCGATAATACAGCGCGATTACCCCATAATACTCGGCGTCCTGGTCTTCATAGTCCTGATACGGCTGACCGGCAACATCATCTCCGACGTGGTCTGGGCGCTCATAGACCCGAGGATAAGGTTCGGCAAATGATCCTCAAACTCATAGGGACGGCGCTGGTCTTTGCCGCGGGCTACCTGCTGACGCACCGGGCCCTGCCCTCCCTTTTTGTCGGGGCCGGTAAGGCGCTGGGCTTGGACATGAAGCCGGCCCCGCACTGGCAGAAGCGCGTCAAACGTTTCAAGACCATGAAGCGCGGCTATTATTCCTTCCTTATCATAACCACGCTGTTCGTCACCTCGTTCTTCCTGGAGTTCCTGGTCAACAGCAAGCCGCTGTTGATCCGTTACGAAGCGAATATCTCTTTTCCGGCTTTCCGTGAATGGTCCGACAAGCTCTTCTTCTTCGCGGACCTGCGCCGCATGGAAAAGAAGTCCGACTTCGGCCAGGTGGGGGATGCCGAGGTGGATTACCGGCTTTTCGCCGCCTCCCGCAGGGACCCCGGCATTTTCGACCGGCAGCTGGAGAAGCTGGAAGCCGAGCTGACGGACGTGAAAAAGCTGCTGGCTTCCTCCAGGCCCGGCAGCGGCGCTACCGCTGAGGAGCGCCAGGACTACTCCGACCTGCGCGAGATAGTCCCGGCCATAGAGGCGGATATGGAGACGGTTGCGCGGGCCAGGTCCGCTTTCGCGGACGGCAAGGCCTTCATCATAATGCCCCTTTACCCCTATTCCCCCGGAGAGCATCTGCTGGACCTGCCCGGCAGCCCGCCGCATCGCCCGGACAGGACCCATATATTGGGCACGGACGATTCCGGCGCGGACGTGTTCACCCAGCTGGTCTACGGTTTTCGGATCTCGCTGTCTTTCGCCCTGATAGTCTCCAGCATCGGTTATGTCATCGGCATCATCATCGGCGGCATTATGGGCTATTTCGGCGGCTGGGTGGACATCCTTACCCAGCGCTTCATAGAGATCTGGGGCGCCATCCCCTTCCTCTTCGTCATCATGATAGTGGCGGCCATAGTGCAGCCGACCTTCAGCCTGCTCGTCGGCATGCTGGTGCTCCTGCACGGCTGGATAGGCATGACCTATTATATGCGCGGCGAATTCTACCGCGAAAAGACGCGCGATTATGTGCACGCCGCGGAAGCCATGGGCGCCACGGACTGGTCCGTGATGATGAAGCATATCCTGCCCAACTCCCTGGTGCCGGTGGTGACCTTCGCTCCCTTCGCCATAGTGGCCTATATCGGCCAGCTGGTCTCGCTTGACTACCTCGGTTTCGGCCTGCCGGTAGGCACGCCCAGCTGGGGCTCGCTGCTTAGCCAGGGGATGCAGTACATCAAGTATTACCCCAGCCTGATCTTGACGCCTTCCATAGCGCTGGCCGTCACGCTTTTCCTGGTGGTGCAGATAGGCGAGGCCGTGCGCGAGGCTTTCGACCCCAAGGTTTTCTCGAGGCTGAGATAATATGTCCGCGGAAAAAAAGAAGCTGCTGGAAGTAAAAGGCCTCCGTACCGTCTTCCATATAGAGGACAAGACCGCCAAGGCCGTGGACGGCGTGGATTTCCATATCTTTGAGAACGAGGTGGTGGGCCTGGTAGGCGAATCGGGCTGCGGCAAGTCCGTGACCGCGCTGAGCATACTGCGCCTTATCCCCGACCCGCCCGGCCGCATAACCGGCGGGGAGATAATTTTCAGGGGGAGCGACCTGCTCAAGCTCCCCTATCCCGAGATGCGCAAGATACGCGGCAAGGATATCTCGATAATTTTCCAGGAGCCGATGACCTCCCTGAACCCGGTCTTCTCCGTCGGCTGGCAGCTTAAAGAAGCCATACGCTTTCATCAGCACCTTACCGAAAAGCAGGTGGAGGACAGGGCCGTGGAGATGCTGGGCCTGGTCGGCATACCCTCGCCGAAAGCCCGGCTGAAGGATTATCCGCACCAGTTCTCCGGCGGCATGCGCCAGCGCGTGATGATAGCCATGGCGCTGTCCTCCGACCCGGCGCTGCTCATTGCCGA
>PEXO01000438.1:0-3440 GCA_002779045.1 Elusimicrobia bacterium CG08_land_8_20_14_0_20_59_10
CTACCTGCTGGCTTTTATCCTTTTCTCCGGGGTCATCCTGATAGTCGGAGAGCCTCGGCCTTCCGCCGAGCCCGTGATAGGCGAAGTAACCTCCGGCTACCCCGCCGATCTGGCCGGATTAAAAGTCGGTGACCGCATCGTTAAAGTCGGCGGAGAGGAGGTCTCTTCCTGGGAAGCCATGGCCGGGGAGATCCGTGTCCGGCTTGAACAGGAGATAGCCGTCGTTTATCGCCGCGACGGAGTTGACACCGAGGTAAAGCTGGTAACCCGCGCTTCTCCGGACGGCGGCCCCGCGCGGGGAGTTATAGGCATCTCCGCCGGAGTGATCTATAAAAATGTGCCGTTCTTCAAAGGCGTGCGTATGGGGCTGCACCAGTGCTGGTACTGGACCGCCTTTACGGTGAAGACCCTGGCTTCCAATATTTACAAACACGAGAAACCGGATCTGGCCGGGCCCATAGGCATAGTTAACATTGTAAGCAAGGCCGCGCATACCGGCATGGCGGACCTGTTCTTCCTTATCGGCCTTATCTCCGTAGCCGTGGGGTTTTTCAACCTCCTTCCCATCCCGCTCCTGGACGGCGGCTGGGCGGTGCTCTTTCTTTACGAGGGGATCTTCCGGCGCAAGATAACCCCGGTGATAATGAAGTACGTCAATGGCGCCGGAATGACCATGCTCCTCGGGATCCTGCTGTTCGCCACTTACAGCGACCTGGCGCGGATAAAGGCTTCGCACGACGCAAAGAAGGCGGCCGCGGCTTCGGTGTCGGAGCCCGCAGTGTCGGAGACCGAGGGGGCGGAGGTCCCGGGATCGAAATAAATGGACGACGGCTCCTTCCACGTTAAGCCCCGCAAGACCCGGCCCGTAAGGGTGGGGCACCTTTTTGTAGGGGGCGGGCATCCCGTGACGGTGCAATCCATGTGCACTACCGACACGCGCAATCTCAGGGCCACCGTGGACCAGATACGGCGCCTTGAAGCCGCGGGCTGCGAACTGATACGCGTGGCGGTGCCGGACATGGAGGCCGTCTCCAACCTTGGCCGCATCAAGCGCGCTATTTCCATCCCGCTGGCCGCCGACATCCACTTCGACTGGCGCCTGGCCGTGGAGGCCGTCCGCCAGGGGGTGGACAAGGTCCGCATCAATCCCGGCAATATCGGAGAGAAGGATAAGGTCCGGGAAGTGCTGAAGGCCTGCAGATCCGCCGGCGTACCCATACGCATAGGCGTTAACGCCGGTTCGCTGAAAGCCCTTCAAGAGCACCCGAGGCCGCGCTGGACGCCTTCCGAATGGGCCGCGCGGATGGTCAAAGAGGCGCTGGACCAGGTACGCGTCCTTGAAAGGCTGGATTTCAGGGAGATAATAGTTTCACTGAAGGCCGACGACATAGGGCGTACTGTTCTGGCCAATACGCTTTTCGCTTCAAAGTCCGATCTCCCCCTCCATCTCGGGGTTACCGAGGCCGGCAGTTTTTTGGCGGGGACGGTTAAATCCTCCGTGGGCATCGGGCTGCTGCTGGCAAAGGGCATAGGCGATACCGTGCGTGTTTCACTGACGGAAGACCCCGTCATGCAGGTGCGCGCCGCCTACGAGATCCTGAAAAGCCTGGGCTTGCGCAGCTATGGCCCGGACCTGGTTTCCTGCCCTACCTGCGGCCGCTGCCAGGTGAACGTCGGCCGCATTATACACGAGCTTGAGGAGCGTATTTACTCCGACCGCCGGCTGCTGAAGCAGGCGGAGGGGCAGAAGATAGCGGTAATGGGCTGCGTAGTGAACGGCCCCGGCGAGGCCCGCTCGGCCGATTTCGGCGTGGCCGGCGGCAAGGGCCGCGGCATCTGGATAGAAAAAGGCAAGCAGATGAAGGTGATCAAAGAAGCCGAGTGGGTCAACGAGATCATCCGGAAGATCAGGAGTTCGAGGTAGCAAGAGGACGCGAATGAAACTTTCAAAGTATTTTCTCCCTACGCTGCGCGAAGCGCCGCAGGACGCGGACAATATCTCCGTGAAGCTGATGTTCCGCTCCGGCATGATACGCAAGCTCGCCAGCGGCATCTACGAGTGGCTGCCGCTCGGGCTGCGCACGCTCAAGAAAGTGGAGAGCATCGTGCGCTCGGAGCTGGACCGCGCTGGCGGCCTGGAGGTCCGGCTGCCCGTCATACAGCCCAAAGAACTTTGGGTGGAGACCGGCCGCTGGCAGGTGTACGGCAAAGAACTGCTGCGCCTTACCGACCGCAAAGATTCCGAATTCTGCTTCGCGCCCACGGCGGAAGAGGTGATAACCAATATGGTGCGCCGCGACGTCAAATCCTGGCGCCAGCTGCCGCTGCTGCTTTACCAGTTCGGCCTGAAGTTCCGCGATGAGATACGCCCGCGTTTCGGCGTGATGCGCTCGCGTGAATTCCTTATGAAGGACGCCTATTCCTTCCACACTTCCGACGAGGACGCGCAGAAGTGGTACGGCATACTCTACGCCGCCTACGAAAAGATCTTCACCCGCTGCGGTCTTCTGTTCAAGCCGGTGGAGGCCGACAGCGGCCCTATCGGCGGCAACCACTCGCACGAGTTCATGGTGATAGCCGATACCGGCGAAGCGGAGATAGCGCTCTGTTCCTGCGGCTACGCCGCCAATACGGAAAAAGCGGAGGTCGCCGAAGCCCCGGCCCGGCAGGCGGACCCGTCGAAGCTTCAGCCCGTGAAGGAGATCCCCACCCCCGGCCTCTACACCGTGGAAGACGTTGCTAAATTCCTGAAGATGAACCCGAAGCAGTTCATAAAGACCCTCTTTTTCCTGGCCGACGGCGCTCCCGTGATGGCGCTGGTGCGCGGCGACCACGAGCTTAACGAGGGCAAGCTGCGCCGTTTTTTGGGCGCCGCGGAGCTGGAGAAAGCCCCGCAGCATATCTACGAGGCCATTGCCGGCTGCCCGGCGGGTTTTGCCGGTCCCGTCGACATAAAGAACAGGTATGTCCCCGGCAAAGACACAAAACCCCTTACTAAGGTGATAGCCGATTATGCGGTCAAGAACGTCTTCAACGGCGTTTCCGGCGCCAACAAGGCGGACACGCACGCCGCCGGCATAAACCTCGGGCGCGATTATACGCCCGATGCCTTCGCCGATCTGCACGCGGCCGTCGCGGGCGACCTCTGTCCCAAGTGCTCCAAGCCGCTGGCCTTCAAGCGCGGTATCGAGGTGGGCCAGACCTTCAAGCTGGGTACCAAGTATTCCACGTCGCTCAAGTGCACCTTCCTTGACGATCATCAGAAGGAAGTTCCCATGGTGATGGGCTGCTACGGCATAGGCGTAACGCGCACCGTGGCGGCCGCTATAGAAGCCGGTCACGATGATTGGGGAATAATCTGGCCCCCCTCCATAGCCCCTTTCGAGTTCTCCCTGGTCAGCATAGAAAGCGAGGATAAGGCCGTGGCGGAGGCTTCCGCC
>PEXO01000438.1:3451-3610 GCA_002779045.1 Elusimicrobia bacterium CG08_land_8_20_14_0_20_59_10
AGCAATTAAGGCCGCCGGCATGGAGGCTCTCTGGGATGAACGAGACGAGCGTCCCGGGGTGAAGTTCAAGGACGCCGACCTTATCGGGCTGCCCTGGCGCATAGTGGTCAGCATTAAGACCCTGAAGGACGGGGAATGCGAGTTCAAGCGCCGCGCCGG
>PEXO01000080.1 GCA_002779045.1 Elusimicrobia bacterium CG08_land_8_20_14_0_20_59_10
CGCCGCTCGGCGTCCGTCAATACAGAGCGCATCGGGCACCTGCTGCGGCATCCGCGTCTGAAACTGCATTATGGCGACCTTACCGATTCCACCAACCTTACCCGCCTTATCGCGGAGATAAAGCCCGCGGAGATCTATAATCTCGGCGCCCAGAGCCATGTGGCCGTAAGCTTTGAAGAGCCGGAATATACCGCCGACTGCGACGGGCTGGGCACCATGCGGCTGCTGGAAGCCGTGCGGCTGCTGGGCCTCGCGAAAAAGACCCGCATCTACCAGGCCTCCACCTCCGAGCTTTTCGGCAAGGTGGTTGAGATACCGCAGAGCGAGAAAACCCCGTTCTACCCGCGCAGCCCTTACGGCGTGGCCAAGATGTACGCTTTCTGGATAACCGTAAATTACCGCGAATCCTATGATATCTTTGCCTCCAACGGCATCCTTTTCAATCACGAGTCGCCGCTGCGGGGGGAGGAATTCGTAACCCGGAAGATTACCCGCGCCATGGGCCGCATCCTGCTGGGCACCCAGGACTGCCTGTACATGGGCAATATAAAATCGCTGCGCGACTGGGGCCACGCCAAGGACTATGTGCGCGCCATGTGGCTGATACTGCAGGCTAAGAAGGCCGAAGATTTTGTGATAGCCACCGGCAGGCAGTATTCGGTGCGCAGGTTCATTGAGCTGGCCGCTAAGGAGATCGGGATAACCATAGCCTGGAAAGGCAAAGGCCTGAAAGAGACCGGCATCGTTAAAAGCGTAAAGCCGCCGGCAGGCGTGCAGGCTTCCGCCGTAAAGCTGAAAAAGGGCGATGTGATAGTGCGCGTGGACCCGAAGTTCTACCGTCCGGCGGAAGTGGAAACCCTGCTGGGCAACCCCGCCAAGTCCCGCCGTGTACTGGGCTGGAAGCCCGAGATCACATTTGAACAGCTCGTTTCCGGGATGGCCGCCTCTGACCTGAAGCTGGCCCTCCGCGAGCGGTATCTTAGCGACGGCGGCTTCGGCGCCGCGAAGGCCCTCTGAGCTTATAATGAAAAAAGCCCTCATCACCGGCAACCGCGGACAGGACGGCGCCTACTTAAGCCGCCTCCTGCTTTCCAAAGGCTACGTAGTATACGGCGCCGACCGCGCCGGGGATTCCGGTCTCTGGCGCCTGCGGGAACTCGGTATCGAGGGGCAAGTAAAAGACGTCTGCCTGGATATACTGGAGCTTTCCAATATCATGGACGTGATGGACCGGGTCCATCCCGACGAGGTCTACAACTTCGCCGCACAGAGCTTTGTGCAAACCTCCTTCGAACAGCCCATACTGACCGCCGAGATAAACGGCGTGGGCGTGGCCCGCATGCTGGAGGCCATACGCAAGACCTGTCCCGCCGCAAGGTTCTTCCAGGCGTCCACCGCCGAGCTGTTCGGCAGGGCCGGCGAGAAGCCGCTTACCGAGGGAATAGCTTTTTATCCCAAAAGCCCGTACAGTGTGGCCAAGCTCTATGGGCACTGGATAACTGTGAATTACAGGGAGGCCTACGGCCTGCATGCCTCCTGCGGCATACTTTTTAACCACGAATCGCCGCTGCGCGGAGAGGAATTCGTGACCCGGAAGATAACCTCCGCCGCCGCGCGCATTAAAAAAGGCCTGCAGGAGAAGGTGCAGGTGGGCAACCTGGACGCCCGCCGCGACTGGGGCTTCGCCGAGGAATACGTGGAGGGCATCTGGCGTATTCTCCAGCAGCCTGAGGCCGGGGATTATGTACTGGCCACCGGTGAAACGCACAGCGTGCGCGAATTTATAGAAGCCGCGTTCCTGGCGGCGGGTTTCAAATTGGAATGGTCCGGCAGGGCGGAGGGGGAGAAAGGCCTGGATGTTATGACAGGGAAGGCGCTGGTGGAGGTCTCTAAGGAATTCTACCGCCAGTCGGAAGTGGATTTCCTGTCCGGAGACGCCTCGAAGGCGAAGGCCGAACTGGGCTGGGTTCCGAAGGTTAAATTCGCCGAACTCGTCTCCATAATGGTGAAAGCGGACATAAAGCGGCTAGAGGTGAAAAGATGAAAGCTGTGATACTTGCGGGCGGTTCCGGCACCAGGCTGTGGCCGCTCTCGCGCTACGGCCTGCCCAAACAATTCATAAAGCTCAACGGCGAAAAATCCCTGCTCTGCCAGACGGTAGAGCGCCTTTCCGCCATGACCCGGCTGAAGGATATCTTCGTGATAACCAACGAAGCCTACCTTTTCCACGTGCAGGAAGACCTGAAGTCTGTTTCCCCGGAGCTTGAGAACAACATCATCCTGGAGCCCGTCGGCCGCAACACCGCCCCGGCCATAGCGCTGGTAGTCAAATATTTTGAGGAGAAGCTTGGCTGCGGTAAGGACGAAGTGGTTCTCATTTGTCCCTCGGACCATATCATAGAGCCGGTGGAGAAATTCGCCAAATACTCCCGCCAGGCGGAGCAAGCCGCCAAGGCCGGCAGCATCGTCACGTTCGGGATAAAGCCGTCCCGCCCGGAGACCGGCTACGGTTATATCAAAAAAGGTTCAAAGCTGGGCGGTGTGTTCAAAGTCGCCAGGTTCGTGGAGAAGCCGGACCAGAAGACCGCGGAAAAGTATTTGGCCGACGGGAATTATTATTGGAACTCCGGCATGTTCTCGTTCACGCTGGGGACCATGCGCGCCGAATTCAAGGCGCACTCGCCCGAGATCCTGCGGCGCATGGCGGCCCCGCTGGCCAAAATGACCGCCGAGTTCAAGCACATGCCGTCCATCTCCATCGACTACGCCGTGATGGAAAAATCGGCCAGGACCTCCGTGCTCCCCATAGACCTGGTCTGGTCCGACGTCGGCTCCTGGGATTCCCTGCCCGACGTGGTCAAGCCGGACTCCGACGGCAACATCAAGGTCGGCGACATAATGGTTTTAGATACCAAGCGCACCATCCTGATGGGCGGGAAACGGCTCATATGCGCCGTGGGCCTTAAAGACCTCATCATCATCGATACCGCGGACGCGCTGTTCATAGTGAAGCGAGGCCAGGCCCAGCGAGTCAAGGAAGTGGTGGAGCTCCTTAAGGAGCGCGAACGCAGGGAGATAGTGGAACATACCACTATTTACCGCCCCTGGGGTAGTTTTATCGTGCTGGAAGAAGGCCCGCGTTACAAGATAAAGCGCGTGGTGCTCAAGCCCGGGCATAAGGTCAGCCACCAGCTGCATTATCACCGCAGCGAGCACTGGGTGGTCATCAAGGGTGCGGCCCTGGTCACTATCGGCGGGAAGAAGCGTATCGTCCACGAGAACGAAAGCACCTATGTTCCCAAGTCCACCAGACACCGCCTGGAAAATCCCGGCAAGCTGCCTCTGGAACTGCTGGAAGTGCAGAACGGAGAATATATGGGCGAGGACGACGTGGTACGGGCCGTCTACCGGAACAAAAAGGCGGTTTGAGGCCGCATTGCAATGATGACAACGCTCTGGCGCTTCTTATGCGGGAATAAAAAATACTGGCTTATCCCGCTGGTGCTGTTGCTGCTTGTGGTGGCGTTCCTGGTCTATATTGCGTCCGG
>PEXO01000286.1:0-1667 GCA_002779045.1 Elusimicrobia bacterium CG08_land_8_20_14_0_20_59_10
GGTTTCAGTGCTCTCTGTAAAAGTAGGGACCGCGCACCGGGGCGGTTTTGCCGTAAGGTGGTTCGGCGCGGGGGATTTCAACATCTATTCCGCCATGGGGAAGGCCTCGGTGCCCAGGACGGACAGGGAATTGAAGGTCACGCTGCCGCATCCGAAGGCGCTGAAGCCGGACGCACGGGTGCGCTGGACGCTGAAGGCCTCCGACAGGTTCGGTAAGCCGGTGAACGGGGAAGGCACCGTGCGTATTTTCGACCGCTCCCTGGAATATTATGTTTCCGGTGCGGGGTCCTGGCTGGCCGGGCTTTACCCTGAGCGCATCAGCAATTCCGGCGGTATCGGTTCCCTGTTTAATTCCCGGTTTACCGATATCCCGGTGAAGGAAGGGCTGGTGGACAGGATGCTTTCGCTCTTTGACAGGGAGCTGAAGGAGGAGAAACTGCCGTCCCTCAGGATAAATTCCTCCCGTTCCGGGCACCGGCGTTTCTTCGGCCGCGGCATGGCGCAGACCCTGAGCGCAGGCTATGAGGACGAATCTTTCGGTGATATGGCGGAGATGAAGTCCGGCGGGGCCAACCTGGCGATGTCGGCGCCGGCGGCCAGATCCATGGGCCGCGCCAAGTCGGAGCGTTTCAACGGGGAAGCCGTGCTTACCAAGGATAAGAAAGCGGGGGGCCCCCCCGTGGCGGTCAGGAAGGATTTTTCGGAAACCGCCTACTTCAACCCGCAGCTTAAGATAACGGGCGGGAAGGGGCCGTTCTCGCTGCGCCTGCCTGAAAGGCTCACTTCCTGGAAAATAGACGCCGCCGTCATTACCCGGGACGTGAAGAAGGGCACTATTTCCTCCGCAGTAGTCACGCGCAAGGAGCTGATGGCCAGGCTGGATATCCCGCGCTTCTTCCGGGAGGGCGACCGCTCGGAGATAACCGCCGTGCTCAGCAGCCAGGCCCGGGACGAGCTTTCCGGGGAGGTTACGCTGCAGATAACACTGGACGGCGCGGACGCCGCGGAGAAGTTCGCCCTGGCCGGTCCGGTTAAAAACTTTACGCTCAAGCCCGGGGGCAGCGCGGCCCTGCGCTGGCCGGTTACCGCGCCGCGCGGCATAGCGGCCTACAAGGTGCGCGTGATAGCGCGCGCGGCGCAGTTATCCGACGCGCAGGAGAACGACCTGCCCGTGCTGCCTTCGCGCGAACGTCTCATTGCTTCTCAGGTGACGGCGCTGGACGGCAAAGGGACGAAGGAGCTCCGCCTTACGGAGCTGGAAAAAGAGGACAAGACACGCGAGCTGGAGTCGCTTCACCTGGAGGTGCAGCCGCAGCTGATACTTACCGTGCTTAACAGCCTGCCCTTCCTGGTGCATTACCCGCATGAATGCACCGAGCAGCTGCTGAACCGCTACGTGCCGCTGGCTATTACCAACAGCTTCTATAAAACATACCCGGCGCTGGCCGCCGCGGTCAAAAAGATACCGAAACGCAGAACGCTCACCCCGGCCTGGGAGCGAGATAACCCCGTGCGGATGATGACGCTGCTGGAGTCCCCCTGGGAGAACCTGTCCAAGGGCCGCGAGAGCTCCCTGCCCGTAGTGGATATGCTGGACCCGAAACTGGTGCGGGCCGAGAAGGAAGACGCTATAACGAAGCTGGCCGGCTACCAGAACTCCGACGGCT
>PEXO01000286.1:1764-2303 GCA_002779045.1 Elusimicrobia bacterium CG08_land_8_20_14_0_20_59_10
GCGCGAGACCGCTAAAAAGGCGCTAGCCTATGTGCTCTCCGAGATCCCGGCGCATATGAAGCCGGACGAAGGCAACGTGTCCTTCATCCTCTACGCGGCCTACGTGGTGACGTCGTTCCCCGCGGACTGGCCGGAACATAAGACCGCGCTCTCTTATGCCCGCAGGTGGGTGCAGTACGCGGACAAACAGGCCGGCGCCATGACGGCTTTCGGCAAGGCCTATGCTGCGTATGTCTGGCTGAGGCTGGGAGATAAGAAGCTGGCCGCCAGCTACCTGGACCGCGCCATGGATGGGGCGCGTGAGGACAGCATCTCGGGGGTGTACTGGGCCCCGGAGAAGATCTCTTGGCTGTGGTACAACGATACGGTGGAGAAGCACGCCTTTATCCTGAGGACGCTGCTGGCGGTGCGCCCCGCCGACCCGCGGATATCCGGCATGGTGAAATGGCTGCTGTTCTCCCGCAAGGCTTCCCAGTGGAAGTCTACCAAGGCCACCGCCGCGGCCGTTTATTCGCTGCTGGAGGTGATGAAGAAGAAGG
>PEXO01000286.1:2311-2910 GCA_002779045.1 Elusimicrobia bacterium CG08_land_8_20_14_0_20_59_10
GACGTTCCGGAAAAGATCTCCGTAAGGTGGGGCGACGTGGCCGATTCCCGGACGCTGCAGCCTTTCGACTGGGTGGGGAGCCCGCTGCGGTGGTCCAAATACGGCGCCGACGCCGACAAGGCCCCGGTCCGGGCGAAGGTGACCAAGGACGGGCCGGGGCTGTCTTACGCTTCGCTTACCGCCATCTATACTACCGACAAGCTGGCCGCGGAGTCGCCGGACGGTATGATGAACGTTTCCCGGACCTATTTTAACCGGGTGAAGAAAGGGGATTCTTATACGCTTAAGCCGCTTTCCAGCGGGGATACGGTTTCGGTGGGCGACGAACTGGAGGTGCACCTTAGCGTGAGCACGCGGGGGCAGTTCGAGTATGTGCACCTGAAGGACCCGCGCGGGGCGGGTTTCGAGGGGACGGGGCTCTTGAGCGGCTGGAAGTGGGACCAGCTTTCGCGCTACGAGGAGCCGCGCGATTCGCTTACCAACTTCTTCATGAACTGGGTGCCGCACGGGGAGTATGTGCTGAAGTACCGGGTGCGGCCTACTACGCCGGGCGCTTACCGCATAGGCTCGGCGGTGCTGCAGTCGATGTATGCGCCGGA
>PEXO01000286.1:2999-3440 GCA_002779045.1 Elusimicrobia bacterium CG08_land_8_20_14_0_20_59_10
GCGCTGCTTCGTATTCTTTCGCCAATGCCGCCGCCTGCTTGTCGTCCGGAATGGCTTTTACTAAAGGGATCATCTCATGCTCGTAGCTGTTCAGCTTTTTTTTCGCGTCGAATTTTAATACTATCTTCCCGACGTGGGTCAGGTCGCTTCCCGGTTGGACTATTAACGCGTTGCCTGCTTTCTCGGGTTTTGAAATAAGGTTTTGGGAATGCCCTCCAATAATTAAATCGATATCTTTGTACTTTTCCGCGGTCTTTTTATTGTTCTCCGAGTCTGTGTGGGAAAGGAGTATAAGAAAATCCGCTTTTTTCCCGCCGGCCATAACAGCGTCCAGCGCGGTCATTTCAACTTTTGAGGTCAGTTCCCGCGGGTAAAGCGCGAAAACTTCCGGGTCTATATAAGAGATGATCCGTATCCGGGTATTCCCCGCGTTGATAATCT
>PEXO01000286.1:3447-3589 GCA_002779045.1 Elusimicrobia bacterium CG08_land_8_20_14_0_20_59_10
AAGGCCGGCCGGCCGGCATTTCTCCGGGCACCAGCTCAGGTTTGAAGATACCAGCGGCAGCTTCGCTGTTTTGAGCTTGTCGGAGCCCATCAGGTAAACATCCTGATCTCCCACCCCAATCGCGTCATAGCGCGCCAATGCC
>PEXO01000307.1 GCA_002779045.1 Elusimicrobia bacterium CG08_land_8_20_14_0_20_59_10
ATACCGTCATGACGCCCACTCCTACATTGACCCCGCGGCCGCGGCGGATTTTCTCTGCGGCCTGCTGGACTCCTGCGGGGTGAAGCCGGCGGAAACCGGCCTGCTGCTTTCCGGCGCCGACGGTGACTGCGCGCTGGACGCGGTTTACCGCAGGGTCGCCGCCCAACTGGACGGCCGCGCCGGGCGCCCCGTGCCGCACGGCAGCTATAAACAGCTTTGCGGCGAGTATAAGTCCGCTTCGGGTTTTGGTTTCGCCCTGGCGGCGCTGCTGCTGCGCGCGGGCGCGGCGCCTCCCGGCCTTCGCTTTGCGGGGGAGCCCCCCGCCGGCCCGGTAAAAACTGTCTTGTCCTATACTATTTCGCGCGTGGGGGTCCACAGCGCCAGCCTGCTTGCACAGTTATGAAAATATTATCTATCGCGCGTTCTTTATCTTTAACCCTCCTGGTCCTGGCCGGCGCCGCGGCCGCATACACTGAGTCCGCCGCCGAAGCGAAACTTTCCCCGAAGCAGCAGGAAAAATACCTGGAAAAGCTTGAGGTTAACTTCAGGGCTTCCCGCACTCTGCAGGCCGGGTTCGTGCAGGAAAAACACCTTTTGCTTTTCCAGGACGTGCTGACCTCCAGCGGGACCTTCTCCTTCGCCGTGCCGTCCAGCCTGCGCTGGGAGATCAAGTTCCCGTTCCATTCCCTCCTTATCATGAACGGCCGGGAGCTGGCGAAATATGATTTCATAAAAGGAAAGCCCCGCAAGCTTAAACTGCCAGCGGCCGACGCGCTTTTCGAAATGTTCGACCAGATAGCCGGCCTGCACCAGGGGAAATTTTCCGAACAGGCCGAAAAATACGAGATAACCGTTTATTGCGGTGAGGCGGAGCGGCTGGTGCTGGTGCCGAAAGACAAAAAGATGAGGCGGTTCCTCCCCGCCATAGAGATAAGATTTTCCAGGGCGCTCGACAGCGTCAGGTCGGTGCTGATACGCGAGGGGGGCAGCGATTATACGCTGATAAGATTCGAGGACGTGCGTCTCAATCCCGAACTTCCCGGCGGCCTGTTCTCCACACAACAGAAATGAAGAACAGGCTGCTGTCCCTGCTTCTGCTGCCGTGCCTGCTCGGCGCCTGCGCCGCGCCGCGCATAGCGGGGGTCCCGTTCGGCGACCAGGCGGTAGTGGACGGTCTGCGCAAACGGGTGGAAGGTCCGTACCCTGCGGCCTTCAGGGCGCAGCACAGGATAACCCTGTCTTTTTACGGCCGCCAGCTGGATTTTACCGGCTACCTGCTGGTAAAGCGCCCCGGCGCCTGGCGCGCCGCGGCTTATGGTGAATTCGGCGCAAGCCTCTTCGAGCTGGCCGCTTTCCCCGGCAAAGGGGTGCGCGTAATAAAGAAGCCCGGGGGCATACGCGGGAGCTGGCTTACCGGGCCGGCCGCGGACCTCATTGAGCTGCTGTTCCTGCCGCCGCTTGCGGATGCTCCGGTCCTGGTTTCGAAGCGGGGAGCGACTGTCGTTATGGCTTACCTGCGCAGGAACGGCGCGCAGGAGGCTTATGGCTTTGCCCAAAACCCCGGCGGGGCGGCGCAGCGGATAACGGCGGACAGGGGCGGCGCGGTTTACGAAATAGAATATTCGGATTATGCCGCCGTTCCCGGCATGGAGCGCAAAGTGCCGCGCCATATAGTAGTGGAGAACAGGAAGGTGCAGCTGAAGCTGGAGGCGGACCTGATCAAACTGGAGCCCGCCCAAATACAGGATAAAATATTTTATGAATGACCTTAAAAGCGATGCGGCGGAGGGAATGAAAGAGATAGCAAGTCCCCGCGACGGCGAGCTGGCGGCTGTATTCGTTTTCCCCGCGGAACTGGCCGTTTTCTCCGGGCATTTCCCGGGAAGGCCCATAGTCCCGGGGGTATTGGAGATAGAGCTGGTGCGCGCCGCCATGGAGCGGTTTACCGGTTCACCTTTGCGTATAGTTTCGGTGGAAAGGGCCAAGTTCCTGAGAGAGGTGAAGCCGGGCGAGAGGATAGACCTGCTGCTGGACTTTACCTCCGAAGGCGCCCGTTTCCGCGTAAAAAGCAGGGCCGCGGTGGGCGGGGAAAAGGCCGCGCAGGTTGAGCTGACTCTTGAGAAGTGAGCCCGGCCGCCCGAAGCACACAGCGCCTATTACGGCGCCTTCGCATGAATTGGCCGTCTGACCCGGGTTAGCGCGCTTCTCCGGCCGCCGGCTTTCTCATGAAGTAATTTTTGACTACCGCCTTTGCCAGTCTCTGTGAATTAGCCTGGGCGCTGTCCGTGTAGGCGCTCCAGCCGCCTTCGCCCTTGGTGGAGCCCGCCGCGTCGAATTCTGCCAGTACGTCCTTGTTGTTGTCCGAGCGCGTTATCCGTATGGTGGCGATTATCGTGGCCGAGCCCGCGCCCATGCCCACCCAGAACCTGGCGGCCGTGGACCCGTTATCTATCTTGCGCACTATGCCGTCCAGGAGCAGCCCGTCTTTCGGGGGCCGGGCCTTGGGGTTATAGGCCATGGCATTGAACCCGGCATTCTGCAGTTCCTCTATAAGGAAGCTCTGTATATTGGACTTTACGCGGTCCTTTGTGCCCTCCATGGCGCTTTCGACATTGGATTTATCACCCAGGACCTGCGCGCTGTTGACCCGGAAAGGCCTGACTATTATCGGCTGGTTCTCCGGCGGGCGGTTTATTATCCTGTCGACGCGCACCGTCAGCAGGTTCCCGCCCGCGCAGCCGCCGAGCAGGAGCATACCCGCCAGGCACAAGAGTCCGCCTGTTGCATTGGTGATTTTCATTTTCTTCTCCTAAAAGTATCTTAAAAAGTTGCCGTCAGCTACCGAACTTGAAGATTACGCCCAGCTGGAACAGCCACCCTGAAAGGTCCAGCGTAGGCGTGTTGTACACAGTACCGGGATAGTTAGAAGTAACGGCCATCTCGCTCATCATCAGCTTGTCAACGGACGCCACGAAGGCCACCTTCCGGCCTGCGGTTAAGGTCCCGCCCAGCACGATGCCGGTCGCGCCTTCTATCGTTATATCGTCGGCCTCGGTGACACCTGCGCCTATCCAGCTGGGGGCGATATACATCAGCCCCAGGTGGGGGCCGACGGAAAATTTCTCGCCCAGCTTGAACCTGGCCGCCACATCGGCCTGGCCGGTATAGCCTACCATTCCCCCGGCTAGGAACAGGCCGAAACCGCCGGTAATGTCTATATCCAGCAAGGGAGAGGTGTTGATCCCCACCCCGGCATTGACCGTCGGTATCCACATGAAGTTGGAAGTTACCGTGTCCGTATAACTGTACCATCCGGAGTACTCTATTACGGTA
>PEXO01000317.1:0-896 GCA_002779045.1 Elusimicrobia bacterium CG08_land_8_20_14_0_20_59_10
GCGCCTGGCCGCGTCCAGCACGTCCGCCGGACCTATGAACATAACGAACAGCAGGCCCATCCCGACGACAAGACCGACCGCCAGTTTCATGCCGTGGTTCCTCAGGAACTCCTTGACGGCGGGGTTGCCTCCGTCGTCGTAACTTTCGTCAACATTGAAGGAGTTGTATGCGGCGGCCGGGGCCGGCGCGAAGAATGAACTCCCGGAAAAAAGGACCAGCAGGGCCGCGAAGGCCGCGGGTAAGAACAATTGCCGTATTTTCATGGGTTCAACACTCCCAGCCGTCCACGGCGGCGGATATTTTGCCAATGGAACCCAGGTACCTGCCGAAAAGCTCCTGCGCCTCGCCGCCGGCCTTGCGCTCGCCGCGGCGCAGGGCGTGGACAACCCTGAATATATCCTCGTCGAATTCGGAGTGTTTTCTTAATTCGACCGCGCAGTCGAGCTTCGCGGCCGGCACCACCGCCGCGCGCAGCCGCAGCGCCGCGCGGCACAGCACCAGCACCTGCGAAAGTGATTCCGTCATCAGCGCGGGCAGGGCCTTGTTTTCGCCGGCCAGGGCGAGGTAGGCTCCGCGCAGCTGTATCAGCTTGCCTTTAAGTTCCCGCTCCACGGCCAGGCGCAGGTCCGCGGGCGCTATAGTGATGGAAGCCAGCGGGTCTTCGCCGTGCAGCACCTTGTGGAATTCCTTCATGTCCGCCAGTTCAATGGGAAAGGTGTCCCCGGAGGTGGCCAGCTGTTCCCGCGTGAAAATTAGCGGCGGCGGATTTCCTTTTTTAAGCCAGTCCTTTGAGGCCGCGGCTATGGCTTTAAGAGCGGAGTTGCCGGACTCTTTGAGTACCAGCATCACATTGCAGTCCGATTTTCCGGGTATGGTGTCCCCCGCCGCGGCCGAG
>PEXO01000317.1:943-3558 GCA_002779045.1 Elusimicrobia bacterium CG08_land_8_20_14_0_20_59_10
GGTTTCAAGGAAAATATCCGGGGTCATGTATTCCTCCGTTCAGATACGGATCAAGAACAGTTATACAAAATTTACCCGCAGGCCGGCTTTTATGTATCCTAACCTTGATGATTCTTTCCTGTCTTAAACATGCCCGGCGGCAGCTGCCGGGTATTCCCGGACTTCTTAAGGCGCTGGAGTTCTTGCGCCGTCCGGGTTCCGCCTCCCTGCCCGACGGAAAATATGAAATAGACGGCGCGCATGTTTTCGCCATCGTGCAGCGTTACGATACGGCCGCGGCCCCGGAACCCAGGTTTGAAGCTCATCGTAAGTATATAGACATGCAGTTCGTGGCCGCCGGGACAGAGATAATAGGCTGGGCGCCGCTGGCCGGTATGACCGTGTCCGAGGCTTATGACGGGGAAACGGATGTGTGTTTCGGCGCGGTGCCGCCCGGCGCCTGGACGCCCGCGCGCCTGGAAGCCGGGCAGCTGGCCGTATTTTTTCCGGAGGACGCGCACGCGCCCAGGCTGGCCGCCGGGGCGGCGGGGCCGGTGCTGAAAATAGTAGTGAAAATAGCCGTGTAAGGGATTGACAGAATATGGCAAAGACGAAGATAGCGGACGGGTCTGAAGTTTACTGGGACGGCCTGCATTACGACGCTTCGAACAGGCATTACCAGGACGATCTCGGGTTCTATGCCGACGAGGCGCGCAAAGCCCGGGGCCCGGTACTGGAGCTGGCCTGCGGCACCGGCCGCCTGACCATACCGCTGAAAGAAAAAGGCGCGGACATCACCGGTTTGGATATGGCCGCGCCCATGCTTAAAAGGGCGCGGGAGAAAGCGGCCGCGGCCGGGCTGAAGCTTCCTTTTGTGCGCGGTGATGCCCGGAAGTTCAGCCTTAAAAGGCGGTTCGGCCTTATCTTCATGGCCTTTAATTCCATGCAGCATCTGGCCGGCCGGGAGGACCTGGAGGGGCTTTTCTCTCGGGTAGCGCGGCACCTGGCCCCGGGCGGCAGGTTCATCTTCGACGTTTTCAACCCGGAGCCGCGTATCTTTACCAGGGACCCGGAAGAGCTGCTGCCCGTCGCTTATTACGACGATCCCCGCGGCGGCGGAAAAATACTGTTAAATGAGCGGTATTCATACGACAAGGCTTCGCAGGTCTCGCGTATCTCCTGGTATTACAGGCGGGAGAAAGACGGCAGAACCTTAAAGAAGAGCCTTAATCTGCGGTGCTTTTTCCCCGAAGAACTGCTTGCGCTGGTGCATTATAACGGCTTCCGGGTGCTCTCCCGGTACGGCGATTTCAGGCGCAGGCGGTTCGCGGCGTCTTCCATGAAACAGGTGCTGGTCTGCGTTCCCCGGTCCGCTCCCTGTTTTTAACGTAAGGGGTGTACTAAGCCCTAAGATTTGTATAATCTTTTTAATTGGTTTTAAGGAGACCTGCAATATGGCTTCAAACAAAAGAATTCCCCTCATGGCGGGCAACTGGAAGATGCACCTCAATTCCAAGGAGGCCGCCGACCTCGCCGCCGCTATAAAGAAAGGGCTGGACCCCGACCTTAAGCACGAAGTGCTCCTCGCGCCCACTTTTACCAATTTGCACGCCGTTAAGGCGGTATTAGCCGGTTCTAAAATATTCCTTTCCTCGCAGGACGTGGCCTGGGAAGAAAAAGGCGCCTTCACCGGGGCGGTGTCGCCGTTGCAGATCATCGACGCGGGCTGCACGCACGCCATAATCGGCCACTCCGAGCGCCGCAAGATCTTCCTGGAAACCGACGAGATCGTAAATAAAAAAATGAAAGCCGCCATAAAGGCCAATATAGTGCCCGTGCTCTGCATAGGCGAGACGCTGGAAGAGCGCGAGAGCCAGAAAACCTACCGCGTGCTGGAGACCCAGCTCACCGGCGCTTTCGCCGGCATCACCGCCGCCGAAGCCGCCAAGGTCGTGATAGCCTACGAGCCCGTCTGGGCCATCGGCACCGGCAAAACCGCCACCCCCGACCAGGCGCAGGACGCCCACGTTTTTATCAGGAAGCAGATGGGACGCAGCTACAGCCAGCCCTACGCGGAGGCTGTGCGCATACTTTACGGAGGCTCCGTAAAAGCCGACAACGTGGACGAGCTGATGGCCCAGCCCGACATAGACGGCGCGCTGGTGGGCGGGGAAAGCCTGAAGGCCGACAAGTTCCTGCGCGTGATACATTTCCAGGCGGTGCTGGCGAAGTAAGAAAAAGAGTTAATTGGACTCCCGCTAAGGGCTTGCGGGAATGACAGATTCATGGACGAGAAGCTTCTGAAGGAAATACTCGAGGACCTTAAGCTCAGGCAGGCGCGTTCGGCGCTGCCCGTCCCCGTAGGCATTTCCAACCGGCACGTCCACCTGACCAAGGAAGATTTCAAGACCCTCTTCGGCGCGGACGCCGACGATACGCGGTTCAAGCCGGTGAAGCAGCCCGGCCAGTACGCCTGCAACGAGCGGGTTACGCTAGAGGGGCCCAAGGGCGCCATCAAGGAAGTGCGGATGATAGGCCCGTACCGGAAATACAGCCAGGTGGAGGTGTCGCTCGGCGACTCGCGGCGGCTGGGCGTGGAGCCGCCTATCCGCGACTCCGGCAAGCTAGACAAGTCA
>PEXO01000240.1 GCA_002779045.1 Elusimicrobia bacterium CG08_land_8_20_14_0_20_59_10
GGCCTGGACGAACCTGGCCGCGATAGCCGCCTTCTGCCTGGCCGGCACCGCCATAGGAGTGTCCGCCTTCGGCAAACTCCAGCAGGAAAAATAAAAAAAGAAAAGAGGACCGGGCGCCTGTTACGGACGCCCGGGTCTATCGCGAAAACGGCCGGAATTATTGTTTATAGCCCGCGGAGATGAACTTTGCGAAGTCGTCCCAGGCGCCGTCGCGGGACCAGGCCAGCTTATTGTAGAGCGGAGCGTATGTCCGCGGCACGTATATCGCCAGGCCATGGCTGACCTTGTCCTGCGCCCAGTTCAGGATAACCAGGTCCGACTTGATATAGCGCAGAACTTCCGCGCCCAGCTCCTTGAGCCGCCGGTTGGAAGTTGAAGCGCCCGCCAGCTCCACAAAATCGTACAGGTCCTTGTAAGAGGGCTCTTCGCCGTAAATGCGGGCGTTCTTCATGGCGTAGCGCAGCGCCCCGGGCTCCGACTTCATGGCCTCGACCGCCCAGACGTCGAGCATTTCACGGAAGGGGCCCAACTTCGAAAGCCGCAGAGCGGACTGCGTCACAGCAGGTTAAAGGACCAAAGGCCTAAACCCCCGGGCTCTTTCGGCCTAAAAAGCGAAGCGCAAAAGCTTTCTCTCTGGAGGAGATAAGCCCGGAAAGCCACAGGACGGCCGGGAAGGCAGCCAGGCACAGCAGTTTAAGCGCAAAAGAATGAACGCCGCCGGCGCCGCCGAGGAAAACAGGGGCGGCGCAGGACAGGGCCGCGGCTGCGAAGCCGGCCAGCCGCCCGAACTCATAAGGCACAGGAAAGAAACTCCTCCCGCGCAGGTATATCATAAGCGCCATCGCCGCGTAGGAAAGCAGGACCGTCCAGGCGGCGCCGTACATGCCGAAAACCGGTATGAGCGCGAAATTACCGGCTATGCTCACCGCGGCCCCGACAAGAGTAACGCTCATGATGATACCTGTTTTTTTGGCGATGATCACGGGGGCCAGGAAATTCACATAGATCCCGTTGAAGAGATACGCGGCCAGCACCACCGGCACTATACCCAGCCCCTGCCAGTAGTCGGGGTGTATCAGGTTTATCCCGTAAAAGCTCATTTTCGCTATATCGTCGATAAAGAATGCCAGTGCCAGCCACACTAGCAGCCCGCCGGCCGTAAAGTAAGTGAGCACCCGCGCGAAGATCAGCCCCGCGTCCGGGCGCCGGGCCCGCTCGATAAAGAACGGGCGCCAGGCCTGGTCGAACATACTCACCACCAGCATCATGAAGATGCCCAGCCTGTAGTTGGCCTGGTAGATCCCCACGGAAGCCGTATCGCACAGGTGCAGCATTATGGGCCGGTCCAGCACCTGCACGGCCATGGAGCCCAGCCCCGCCGGCAGGAGCGGCAGCGCGAAAGCCGCCATATTCTTCAGCACGGACATGTCCACCCGGGAGAATAACCTGGAGAATACGCCGGAAAACTCCGGCAGGAGCAGCAGCGCCGCCGCCGCAGAGGAGATTATATTGGCGGCGAAAACGCTCTCCAGTCCCCAGCCCAGGTATTTCAGGAAAAAGACATTGAGCGCGACGTTTATTACTATGGAAACGGTCCGTATCCCCGCGAAGCGCAGCGGCCTGTGGGCCATACGCAGGTCGGCGAAGGGAATGATAGTAGCCGTGTCCAGAAGGAGTATGGCGGCGGCATAATAGATCAGCCTGTGATTGCCGGCCCCTATGCCGGAAACGCCGGCCCAGAAGGGAGCGAAAGCGCACAGCAGCAGCGTTAAGAGCAGCGTGGTGGCGGCCAGGCAGACCAGCGAGGAAGGCAGGGCCTTTGCGCGCTCGGAATAATAGCGCATATAAGCCTGGTCCATACCATAATGGTAGATGATGTTGAGGAAAGCGATATAGGAGAACACCGCCGCCACTATGCCGTACTCCGCCGGCGCCAGGTAATGCGTATAGAACGGCAGGAGAATGAAATTGAGCAGGCGCGCGCCCACCGTGGAAAGGCCGTAGATAACGGACTCTTTGCCCAGCGCTTTAAGGTCTTTTAACATAGAAAAGTTACAGGTCAGCAGAACCAGTCACAAGTCACAGGTCACAAGCCAGATTTGCATAAAAATTGTTTAGTTCGGTAAAACCTTAAATACCTGTGTCTTGTGACTTGAAACCTGTGACACACAACGCGCCTGCGCGTTATGTATAGTTTAGCAAATGACGACGAGGGGACAAATGTTATATAATGACATATACCCGTTTGACGGGAGGGGGAATATGAACGGATTTACCAAAGAGAACGCGCCTGATTGCCTGAGCTGCCGCTTCAAAGCCGGCTGTTTATTCGACCAGTTGGAACCGGCCGCGCAAAAAGCCTGGTCGGAAACCAAGCTGAGCCGCAGATATTCCGATAATGACGAGATCTACCCGGAGGGGCAGCATCCCGGCGGGATCTTCGTGGTCTGCAAAGGCAGGGCCAAGGTGACGTCTTCCGATGCGCGCGGCCAGCAGATGATAAACTGGATACGCCACCCCGGTGAAACTTTCGGGCATATCGCGTTCTTCGCCAATACGGAATACACTTCCAACTGCCTGGCCATGGGCGACACGCTGCTTTCTTTTATGGGGAAAAAGCCCCTGGAAACACTTTTAGATACCTGGCCAAGGACCTACAAGATCATTCTGCACAAACTGGCCGGGGAAACCCGCGCCTTGCAGCACAAGTTGAAGGACACGGCCTACAAGCCGGCCCGGTCCAAGGTGGCCAGGGCGCTTATCAATGCTATTTCCTTCAAGTCGAAGGACACCACCACCCCCGCCATACACGGCCTGAAGCGCACGGAGATAGCGGAAATAACGGGCCTGGCGCTGGAAACTGTGGTGCGCGCGCTGCAGGCCATGGAAAAGCGAAGTATAATAAAGCGCGAGACCAAGGCCATAAAAATATTGGACTACGCGACGCTTGCCAGGATAGCGGACCCGCACGCGAAAAGATAGTCACAAGACAGGTCACAAGTCACAGGTCACAAGTAAAAAAGGACAGCAATGCTGTCCTTTTTTTCGTATGAACCTCTACGCGGTGTTATTCCTGCTTGTGTCTTGTGACCTGTGACTTGCGCCGTTAATTAGTTCCGAACATCCGGTCGCCTGCATCGCCAAGGCCGGGAACTATGTAGCCGTTGTTGTTGAGCTTTTCATCCACTATCCCGACGTAGATAGGCATCTCCGGGTGGGCGTCTGACAGGCGCTTTAAGCCCTCCTTAGCCGCTATCATACAGATAAAACAGATATGCCTGGCGCCGCGGCTCTTTATTATCTCTACGGCCTCCACGGCCGAACCGCCGGTGGCCAGCATCGGGTCGGCTATCACCACCAGGCTGTCGGTTATGTTCTCCGGCAGCCGCGCATAGTATTTCACGGGTTTGAGGGTCTCCTCGTCGCGGTATATGCCTATATGGGCCAGCCTCGCTTCCGGGTGCAGCTTCACCAACCCGTCAATCATTCCCAGGCCCGCACGCAGAATGG
>PEXO01000202.1:0-12384 GCA_002779045.1 Elusimicrobia bacterium CG08_land_8_20_14_0_20_59_10
TGATCATACCGAGTCAATAAAAAAAAGAGCCCGTCCGCTTCAGGCGGACGGGACCTTTTTATGTCCGGACGCCTCAGCTGCGGGCGGCTTTGTCGGCTTCCTGCGTGGAGAAGACCCGGTAGTTCATCTCGGGGAAGATATTGTCGCGCCACTCGATGTCACTGAGGAAGTTCTCCTCCAGCCTGTTGCCCATTATCTGCTCGTAGAGGCCGGTGAAGCGGTGAGTATGCGCCACGAAGCGCTTGGTGGAATAGTTCTTGGCGGTGCCTACGGTCATCAAAAAAGCCCAGTCCGACGACATGCCCAGAACCACTTCGCGCGCGCACTGGTTCAGCGCGCGCCGGAGGACGCCGTCGGCGGCCGGGAACTTATTGGCCAGTTCCACCATGCGCTCCACCTGCTTGTGGAGGTGGCGGTACATCCAGTCATTGGCGCCGTTGAGCCAGACCTCGTTGTAGCCCTTGTCCCCCCAGGTGGACATAGAAGGCTGCACCACCTGGTTGTCGGGGTGCATGGTAAGGTACTCGCTCGGCGTGAGCAGCTTTATGGACTTCTGGTCGTGGTGGAGCTTCTTGAACAGGAATTCCAGGAAGTCCACGCCCTCGTACCACCAGTGGCCGTATAATTCCGCGTCGTACATGGAGATCACTATCGGCTTCTTGCCGAGGAAGTGTTCAAGGTGTTCTATCTGGCGCTCGCGGTTGAACATGAAGTTGCCGGCGTGGCTGGCGGCCATTGCGCGGGCCTCCGCCGGGTTATAGGGCGCCTTTTCGTTGAGCTGCACCTTGCCGGTAATCTTGTAGTACTTCATGCCGATATTGCGGCGCACGCCGTCCTGGTGCAGGTACGGCTTTACATAATCGTATTCCAGGTCATAGCCGAGGTCGCGGTAGAACTCCCGGTAGCGCTGGTCGCCGGGATAGCCGGTTTCCGCGCTCCAGACCTGCTGGGCGCTTTCCATATCGCGGCCGAAGGCGGCCACGCCGGAGGGGCAGTAGACCGGGGCGTATACGCCGTAGCGCGGCCGCGGGCTGCCGTAGATTATGCCATGCGTCTCAAGGAAGAAATACCGTATGCCCTCCGCCTTCAGGAAAACGTCGTCCCCGGGGTTATAGGCGCATTCCGCCAGCCAGATGCCGCGCGGCCCGCGCCCGAAATGCTTGCGGTAATCGTCGGCGGCCAGCTTGATCTGCGCGTGCACCGCTTCTTTGCGCAGTTCCAGCGGCAGGAAGCCGTGGGTGGCGCCGCAGGTGATGATCTCCAGTTTTCCCAGGTCCTGGAACTTCTTGAAGCCGTCCAGGATCCTGCCGTGGTAATAGTCCTCGTAAAGCTCGCGTATCCGGCGGAACTTGGTCTCGTACATCTTGGCCACGTCGTAGAACTTCGTGTTGCGGGTACGCACCACTTCTTTTTCCGCCAGTTCGAGCCGCAGGTTATAATAGCGGCGAAAGCGCTCGCGCAGCAGCTCGTCCGCCATCATATTGCAGAGCGGCGGCGTAATGGACATGGTAACGCGGAAATCCGTGCCTTCCGCGGTCAGCCGTTCGTACACGTCCAGGAGCGGAATATAGGTTTCGCACATCGCCTCGAAGAACCAGTCTTCCTCCAGGAAGTCCTCGTACTCCGGGTGACGTATAAAAGGCAGGTGCGCGTGAAGGACGAAAGAAAGGTAGCCTTTTTCGTTATTTGCCATCGGTGGTGGTGGCCCTGGTGACCTTGATACCTATCTCCCTTGAATCGGTCTCGTCCTTGGACAGCGCCTTCACCGGCAGGTCCATGGCGCCGTCGGGCAGCGCGAAACGCATGGAAAAAGTGCCGTCCGGGTTCAGGTTGACCTTGCGGCCCGCCACGGTTACGAAGGCGTCGGGTTCGGTGGCCCCGTAAAGGATGAGTTCGCAGTCGGCCACCAGCCAGAACTTCTTCCCGGCCGGCTTCGGCTGTTGCAGGGTCTGCGACGACATGGAGCTGACCCCCCACGAGGAGGCCCTTGAGAACACGGCGCGCAGCATTTCCCAGCGCTGCGCCAGCGACTTGGCCACTTCGCCGGAGCCCTTGCCTATGTATTCCACGCCGGAGAGCTGCAGCAGCTTGTCGAAGTCAGCGGAAACGGCCATCCACTTCTCGTCCGTAACGTCGGAAACGCGGCCGGCCGGCAGGTTGACGGTATTGGTCTTGACCAGCCCGATGAAGGAGCCGTCGGGCATGGCCAGGCCTATCTCGCAGCAGTAGGGCTTGCCGCTCTCCTGCACGTTGACATACCAGCTTTTGGCGTCGTGCATCACCTGTATGTCGAAATATTTGGCGGCGGAGGGGTCGGTGGCGTCATAGACGCGTATCACCTGGCGGCCTTTCTGGAAGATGTCCTGCCCGTGTTTTTTGCGGACTTCATTTTTGGAGTTCTCTGTTATCTCCCAATAAACGAACATCCAGTTGGGATCGCGCGGAAGCAGCGCCGCTTCCGTGGTGCCATAGTTTTCCGGCAGCGCCTTATGTTCGGCTTCAGGCGCGTTATTACCTTTTTTCATCTGCCCTGACGAAGTCATTTATCTCTCCTTTTTGTACACCCCGGTATACGTGGAGGCCCCCCTCCAAAAATATGGGCCGGAGACGCGGATAATCGGTATTAAATGTCCCGCGCCCCCTGCGGCTGTGTTTTTATTATAGCAAATCAGACTTTCTTGTGGAAGCTGCGAAAGAAAGCCCCGGCCTTTCACCCCAGTATAGGGGAATCCGGCGGCAGCCCGTAGGTGCGCGCCAGTATTTCCGTGGCCAGCAGGCCGGGAGCCGGGCCGTAAACGGGCCTGTGGCCGGGGTGCAGGAGGAGGACCTTGTTGCAGCCGAGCCTGGCCAGGGCCGGCTCATGCAGCACGGCGGCCACGGCAAAGCCCCTGCCGGCCAGGCCGGAGAGCAGCGCCAGTATCTGAGCCTTGTATTTCAGGTCCAGGTGCGAGGTGGGCTCGTCCAGCAGCAGGAGCCGGGCGCCCTGGGCCAGGGCCTGGGCTATGAAGACCAGCTGCCTTTCGCCGCTGGAAAGGGCGTTGATGGAGCGGCCCTCCAGCCCGGAGATCCCGGTTTGCGCCAGCGCCGAATCGGCCGCCTTTTCATCCTCCGCCGAATAGCCGCGCCAGAAGCCGGTGCGCGCGGTGCGCCCGAGCAGCACGGTCTCCCTTACCGTAAAATCATACGGGGTGGAGGTCTCGCTGGGCACATAGGCGGCCAGCCCGGCCAGCTGCCGCAGCGGCAGTTTCCGCAGGGCCCTGCCGCCCAGGAGGACCTGCCCGGAGCCGGCCCGGATAAACCCCGTAAGCAGTTTCAGCAGGGTGGATTTGCCGGAACCGTTGGGGCCCAGCACGCAAAGGAAATCGCCCTGCGCAATCTCGAGGGAAAGGTCCGTTATAAGCGGTTCGCGGCCGTAGGAAAAGTTAAGCCCGCGCGCGCTGAGCGGGGCCGGGGCCCCGCTTTTTGCGGCGACAGCACCCGGGTGCGCGGCGGCGGCAACAAAGGACGCCGGGCTCCCTTTAGCGGCGGACGGCGAGAAGACCGGCGTCCCTGTCCCCGAACGCCGCCACAGCAGCCACATAAAGAAGGGCGCTCCCGCAAGCGCCATTATGACCCCCGCCGGGATCTCCGCCGGCGAGAACAGCGAACGCCCCGCGGCATCCGCCGCCGTCAGCAGGGCCGCGCCGCCCACGGCCGCCGCGGGGATGAGCGCTTTGGCGGAGGGGCCGGTGAACAGCCGCATTATATGCGGCGTCATCAGGCCTACGAAACCTATGGTCCCGCCCAGCGAAACAGCCGCCGAGGTTGAGGCGCAGGCGATAGTAAAAAAGATAAGGCGTTCACGGGCCGGGTCGGCGCCCAGGTGATAGGCCTTTTCCTCGCCAAGGCCCATGGCGTCCAGCGCCCGCCAGCGGCCGATGGAGAACACCGCGCCGGCCGCTATTATGGCGGCGGAAACGCCCAGCTCCGCGCCCGAAGGCGCATAAAGCCCCCCCAGCACGAAGCTGAATAAAGAAAAAGACCGTTCCTTGGACACGCTCAGCGTAAGCAGGACCACGGCGGACAGGAAGGCGCTGACCGCCACGCCGGCCAGCACCAGCGAGGCGTCGGACAGGCGTCCCGCCTTGCGGGCCAGCCAGTAGGAAAGGAAAGTGGCGCCGAAGGCGCCGCAGAAGACGAGGAGATAAAAAAGCGGGGTGCTGCGCTCTATGCCGGCTATAAAGCAAAGCACGGCCGCGGCCACGGCCCCGGCCGAAGTGCCCAGGATATAAGGATCGCTGAGCGGGTTTTTAAGCGCGCCCTGGAAAAGCGCGCCGGCAAGGCCCAGGCCGGCGCCTACGGTAAGCGCGGCCAGCGTGCGCGGCAGGCGCAGGCCCGTTATCAGGGCCCAGTCCGAGATCCCGGCCGGCCCGGCGGCAAGGGAGAAAAGCACGGCCGCGGCCAGGACGGCGGAAAGAATCAGGAAGGAACGCGCGCGCATGAGTTTACTTTTCCAGCAGGGTTCTAAGTTTTATTATCTCGCCGAAGATGCGCGGGCCGGGCCTTGAAAAGATATCGCGATCAAGGCTGGTTATTACCCGGCCGGCTTTAACCGCCGCCAGGCCGGCGGCCATGGGGCGTTTACGGAATTCTTCGCCCGAACCGGAAAGGAGCACCACCACCTGCGGGTCAAGCAGCAGCACCTCTTCCCACGAAGCCTGGAAATACCCCTTCTTCTCTTTCCCGAAGATATTCATGCCGCCGGAAAAGAAAACCACGTCGGACAGGAAGGAGTCCCCCCCGGCGGTCCAGCCGCCCGCGTCGGTCTCGAAATAAACGCTCACCGGTCCGGACTTCTTCGGCGCCGGCAGTTGGGCGCGCAGTTCGCGCACCAGCTTTTCGCCTTCGGCCTTGCGGCCCAGCTTCTCCGCTATCAGTTTTATCGTGGAGAAGATGTCCGCTACGCTTTTTTCCTCAGGGATGCGGACAACTTTTATCTTGAGCTTCGACAGCTGATCTTTTACGCGGGAACCGGCCCAGTAACCAGAGAAGACCAGGTCCGGCCTGAGCGAATAGACCTTTTCCACATTGGGACGCAGATAATCGCCTGTCTTTTCCAGCTTTTCGGCCTCCGGCGGCCAGTTGCAGAAATTGGAGACGCCGACAAGCTCGCCGCCCGCGCCGAGCGCGAAGATTATCTCGGTGTAGGAAGGCATGAGGGACACCACGCGCAGGGCGCCGGCGGGCGGGGCGAAAAGACAGAAGACGGAAGCAAAGACGAGAATGTGCTTTGAAATATTCTTTGTTGCCATAAAAACAGCCCAACCGAAAAGGATGGGCTTGAACTCCTTCCCCTCGGAATCCCTGCCGCCGGGGCGGAAGGGTTTGCAGTAGACCGGGCTCAGCCTTGCGGCATCACCGTTGCGGGGCAGCCGGGGAGTCTCACCCCGTTCCTGCTGCAGTACTTGCTACATCTTACCAAAAATAGAAGAGACGCACCTGTCCAGGTCGCGCGCGAACTCCGTCTTAAGGAGCGCCGCCGGGCGGCCCATGGCCTTTTCAAGCGCCGGGTCCGGCCTTATCCTGCCGGCGCGCGGAGAGCGGGAAGGGGACATATTCTCGATAACGCCCAGCACCGGCAGCTTTAATCTGCGGTAAAGGGCCAGGGAGCGGTCAAGCACGTCGCGGGCTATAACGGACGGCGTGGTGACGGCCAGCACCTCGGCCCTGGGGATGAAGCGCATTATGTCCAGCGCAGCGTCGTTTATGCCCGGCGGCATGTCCAGCACCAGGAAGTCCAGTTCCCCCCACTGCGTAATGGCCAGCAGCTCTATTATGGCGTCGGAAACGTTCGCCCCGCGCAGCGGCACGGCCTTATTCTCCGAGAAAAAGACCACCGACATGTACTTCACGCCGGCAATAAGAGGCGGTTCCAGGCCTTTCTCCTCTTTGGGAAAAAGACCCCTGGCGCCGAGGATAAGGTGGCTGGAAGCCCCGGCGAAGTCCAGGTCGAAAAGGCCGGTCTTAAAACCTTTACGCGCAAGCAGGAGGGCCAGCGCGGAGGCGGTGACACTTTTTCCTATGCCGCCTTTCCAACCGGTGACGGCTATTACGCGCCCGACGCCGCTAAGGCGCTCCGAGATCACGGAAGGGCGCGGATCGATGTTCATTTACTGCCCTTTATATAGCTGAGGCCCACGCCGCGCCCGGCGGTTATCTCGAAATCCGGGCTTTTGCAGCGGGGGCATTTGAGGAAGGTATGGGCCATCTCGGGGACGAAATGGATGAACTCCGCCTCGTCCTTTGTTTTTTTAAGGCCCTTGAGCGGGAACTCTTTGGCGCAGGCCTTGCAGCGGAAGACGGCTGGTTCCACGGTGACCTTGAAGCGGCAGTCCTTAGCGGCGGGATGTTCCCCCCTCAGGCCGTCCAGGGCGAAGATGAAGATCTCCTTGTCTATGGCCTGGAGCTCGCCGAAGACGACCCCTGCTTCTTTGAGCTTCTTTAACTTTTTAAGCCCGGAATGCTCGACGGCGGTCTTTATCACGGATTCAGCTAATGCCCATTCATGCATGCTTAAATAATACCAAATTTGGATTTACCCCGGGACAGGCCCAGTTGCCCCCCCTGGCGGACGGCGCGGGGACCGGATAAGCAAAACCTTCCGAAAGCCGAGGCTTGCATAGCGCCGAGGCTTGAGGCAGAGCGAGGCCACGGTGTGGCCGAGCGCGTTTTGCGTTCCGGTCCCCGCGGCGGCCGCCAAGGCCATGCAAAGCGCGAGGTTGTATCAGCGTAAATATATTTCGTAGTATGACTGCGCGGATGAAGAACAAATTCACGAATTATGCGACGCTGGGGCTGGCCGGGGTTCTGCTGCCCTGCCTGCTGTATTTCCTGCCCAGGTATTTTCCGCGCGACGCCTGGACCTACGCCGGCATAGCCCTTATGGTCCCCGGCTTTCTCCTGCTGGCCGCCGCAAGGGTGCAGTTGGGCGCGTCCTTCACGGTAGCGGCGCGGACGCATAAGCTGGTGACCACGGGACTGTATTCCAGGCTGCGCCACCCGATCTATTTCTTCGGACAGTTCATAGTGATAGGCCTCGTGCTCTGCCTGCATACCCCCTGGCTGCTGGCCGTCTGGGCTTTAACCGTTATCGTCCAGCTATTGCGCATACGCAAAGAGGAGCGGGTGCTGCAGGAGAAGTTCGGAGAGGAATACCGCGCCTACAGGGCCCGGACCTGGTTCTGATATGAGCGAACACGAACCCGCCCCGGCATTAAGCGGCCGTCACCTGGCGGTGCTGATATTTTTCGAATGCGCCGGGGTCCTTGCGCTGACGGAGCTCTTTATTGCCTGGACCGGGGTGGACACCAGGCTGCTGGGGAGCCTTCTCTACTTCCAGGGCGCCGACGTGGAGGCGCACCGGGTTTCAGAAAGCGTCTCCCTGCATTATGAGCTGGCGCCCGGCACGCACGTGGTGTTCGGCGGCGGCAGGGGCGTGACCGTGAACGCGCTCGGGTTCCGCGGCCCGGAGCGCAGCGCCGCGAAACCGGCGGGAGTAAAGCGCATCATCTGCCTGGGCAGTTCCAACACCTATGGCGCGCTGGTGGGAGACGGCCTCACCTATCCGGCGCAGTTGGAGAAGCTGCTGAATTCAAAGGGCGGCGGGAAATACGAGGTCTGGAACGCCGGGGTATCCGCGTACGTGACACCCCAGAACCTGGAGCAGGCGCGGCGCTTCATCCGGGAATATTCCCCCGGCCTGCTGCTGTTCCAGTTCAACAACCGCGGCCGCCGGACTTTCCTGCTCGGGAAGCCTTTCATGGAATTCTTCCGGGAAGACCCGGAACTGTATTACGAGAACCTGCGCTACTGCTGGCCGCGCGCCCTGGCTTTCCTGCGGCGCTGGCGGCTGGCGCGCACGGTGGTCTTCTACGCCAACCGCCTCAGCCTGAAGAAGAACGACCCCGCATACGACTGGAATAAATGCGGCGAGCTGGCGCCGGCCGGCATAGCGGCTTTCCGGAAATTTTACGTTGAGAATAAGTCCGGGGTAAAGATGGCTATCCTTGAGACCCCGGTGCCGGGCAACAGGCTGCTGGGCGCCTTCGACGACCTGGGCATCCCGGTTATACGCCTGGCCCCGAAGCTCAAGCCGGGACACGACCCCGAATTCGACAAGATCCATCCCGCCGCCTACGTGTACGCCTGGTACGCCAAAGAAATTGCCGCCGAACTCCGCCGCCTCGGGCTTCTGACAAAATAAAGACCGGCCGCCTGGGGCGGAAGGGTCAGCCCATTCCCGGCAGCCCGCTCAGGGCGCTCATCTTCTGCGCCGCGGTCTTCTGGGATTCGCGTACGGCGCGGTTCACGGTTTCGGTGAGGGAGGCTTCCAGCTTCGTCTTGTCAGCCGTGGAAAGTTCCACTTTTATCGTTACCGCTTTTATCTCCTGCGAGCCGGTGATGCTGACCCTCACCAGGTTATCCTCGCTGTCGAGGATAATGGAATCCAATTCCTTTTTTATCTCGTCCATTTTAGACTTCATTTCCATAAGCTGCTTCATTTTATCGAGCATGGTCTCCTCACTTTACAGGTAGTTTTTTGATCTTTATCATGAAAGCCGCGAAGATAAGCGTCATGACCGGGCTCACATAATTGAACACGGCGTAAGGGAGGTAGGACAGCGTGCCCACGCCGAGAACGCCGGCCTGGTAGGCGCCGCAGGTGTTCCAGGGTATCAGCGCCGAAGTGACGGTGCCGGAGTCCTCCAGCGTGCGGCTCAGGTTCTCCGGGGCCAGGCCCTTGTCCCGGAAAGGCTCGGCGAACATCCTGCCGGGCACCACTATGGCCAGGTACTGGTCCGAGGCTGTAAGGTTGACGGCCAGGCAGCTGGCCACGGTGCTGGCAAAAAGGCCGAACACGGAATTGGCCGCCTTGAGCAGCGTGGAACTGATCTTGTGCAGGGCGCCTATCGCCTCCATTACCCCGCCAAAACACATAGCGCAGATGATAAGCCAGATGGTATCGAGCATTCCTTTCATGCCCTTGGAAGAGAACAGGTCGTTAAGGGCGGGATCCGGGGTAGCTATGGAGGTTTTGACGGTCAGCGCGTTCATAACGCCCGTATACGCCGAAGTGAAATCCAGTTTCTCCACCCCGGCCAGTTTGGCCACCACCTGCGGCTGGAAGATAAGGGCGAAGGCTCCGCCCAGCAGCGTGCCTATAACCAGCGCCACCAGCGGCTGCGTCTTGCGCACGATCATGAAGATCACGATGGCCGGCACCAGGAAGAGCCAGGGGGTAACGGTAAAGACCGATTCTATGGCCGAAAAAACGCCGCCGACATTGGCGGCTCCGTGCGGGGTCACGGTAAACCCCATAATTATGAAGGCCAGCAGCGTTACTGTATAGCTGGGGATAGTGGTAATGGTCATGTAGCGGATATGGGTGAAGAGGTCGGTCCCGGCCATGGCGGGAGCCAGGTTGGTGGTATCCGACAGGGGCGAGAGCTTGTCTCCGAAATAGGCGCCGGAGATCACCGCCCCGGCGGCCATGGCCTCGGGAACGCCTATAGCCTTGCCAATGCCTATAAGCGCAATGCCGACAGTAGCGGAAGTGGACCAGCTGCTGCCGGTAGCCAGCGAGACCACCGAACAGATAAGCAGCGTGGCGGGCAGGAAGATGAAGGGATTAAGTATCTTCAGCCCGTAATAGATCATGGACGGGATGATGCCGCTAATAAGCCAGGCGCCGGACAGGGCGCCCACCATGAGCAGGATCAGTATAGCGCCGGTGGTAGTTTTCAGATTGGAGGAAACATGGTCCAGCATAACGCTGTACGGGACTTTGTTGCGAAAGCCTATCAGCGCGGCTATAACGCCGGCAAGCAGCAGTATGAACTGGTTGGAGCCGCCCACCGCATTGTCGCCGTAAACGCCGACATTATAAGCCAGCATGACCACCACGGCCAGGACCGGCACTAAAGCGGTGTACAGTTTTATTACGGCGGGTCTGGAAGAAGTCATTGTTCGCCTCGTTCTCCGGCCTGGTCAATCATATTAAAATATGCGGCCAGGTTTGAAGCGGTTTCTTCCACTTCAGGGGAAAGGCCCTCCTTATAATCCAGCGACTCGGCCTGGACCCCGACCACCACCAGCTCGGCGCCGGTGTCCTCCTTAACTATGGAGAAAGTGACGGACAGCGGGAAGCTGTGGGTGGAAATGACCGTGGCCTGGTTTATATCCTCGAGGGGAATAACGCGCACCTCCCCCGCCCGGCCTTCGAAATGAGCGGCGTCGACGAGGATTATCTTCTCAGGCTTCCAGTCTATGGCGGTCTGCGCAATATTTTCCGGCGTGGTTCCCGCGTCGATAAGGCGCAGGCCGGGGCGGCTGAAATTCACACGGGCACAAACATAAGGGCCGACGCCATCGTCGGCCCTTAGTATGCTGCCCAGCGTTATCACCAACGTCCGGCCTTTGGGGGCCAGCGCCGCTTTTACCTCGTCAGTCCACGAACTTGACATCAAGGTAATGCGCCGAGCAGGAGATGCACGGGTCATAGGCCCGCACCAGCATTTCAAGCTTCAGCCTTATGGCGTCCTTGGACTCGGTAATGATCTCGGGCAGGATCCTGGTGAAGTCATACTCGATGTTGTTGATATTCTGGTTGGTCGGTATGATGCAGTTGGCCTGCTTTATCATACCGTCCTTGTCCACGTCGTAGTTGTGATGCAGGATACCGCGCGGCGCCTCCACCGAGCCTACGCCGTTCCCGGCACGCACCGGCACAGCGCCCTTTTCGTTGACGCCGACGGTCAGCTGCTGGCCGTAGTCCACGCCGTTCTTCTTGAAGTCCTTCAATATCTCGAGCGCGCAGTGATAGCAATGCACTATCTCTATGACCTGCGCCACGGTATTCATGAACGGGTTGTGGCAGACCGGCTTCAGGCCCAGTTCCCTGGCTAGGGCCTTGGCCTTGGGATGCAGCTTGCCGGCATTGAGGTTGAAGCGGGCAAGAGCTCCTACAAATACGCTCTCACGGGACCATTTGGAGAACTTAGCCGATGAACGCGGGTCCACGAACTCGTTGGTGGACTGGCGGTACTCTTTCTTGTTTACACGCTTGCCGTCGGTGGAACCGATATCACCCATCAGCATAGGGTACTCGGCGTCGTCCGAGACCAGCGCCACGAACTCGGTCTCGCGGGTGAAGTCGGGGAACTTCAGCGTCTTGGTCAGTGCGAGTATCCGGCCCAGGTCATCGGCCATGCCCTCAAGGACCTTTATCTGCGTGTCCAGGTCCTTCCTGGACGGCAGTTTGGTCCAGCCGCCCACGATAGCGGTTATCGGGTGCGTGTGGCGCCCTGCCAGGATGTCGCAGCAGTCGTTGACGGCCTTCTTCAGCCGCAGGATCTGGCGCACGACCGTGTTATGGGAGGAGATGAGCGGAATGAAGGAGGGCACGCCCAGGAGGTCCGGCGCTACCAGCAGGTACGAGTGCAGGATGTGGCTGTCGAGGAACTCGTAATGCAGCAGCAGCTTGCGCAGCGCAATGGTCTGCGCGGTGGGCTGCACGCCCAGCGCGTCTTCCGCCGCCTGTATGCTGGCCAGCGAATGACCGCAGGAGCAGATACCGCAGATGCGCGAGGTTATGTGCTGCGCTTCGAAGATGCTGCGGCCGCGCAGCATGCCCTCAAAGAGCCGCGGGGTCTCCACCACGTGGAATTCGCACTTCTCGATCTTGCTGTTCTTAACGTTGACGATTATGTTGCCATGGCCTTCAACGCGGGTTACGTACTCTACCTTTATGTCCAGATCTTTATTTGCGGTTGCCATTGGCGTCATTCTCCTTGCACTTGTTGTACATGTCGAACTTGTTCTTCATCAGTTCGGGCTTCAGGTTGTACTTCTCGATGATGTCCTTGGCGGCGTTCTTGGCGGGGTTCTTGACCTCGCCGCGGCAGCCGCAGCAGATATTGCCGTTATTGACGCACCAGGAATTGCAGCCGGCCTTGGTCCAGGGGCCCAGGCAGACCAGGCCGCGCTCGTACATGCAGACGTTCTCGTTGAGCTTGCACTCGGCGCAGACCGGGCTGTCCGGCACGGTGTAGGGAAGCCCCCGGAGAGCGCATTTCAGCACCTCCACCAGCTCGGGCGCGTAGATTGGACAGCCGTTTATGGAATAATCCACCTTGACCACCTGGTGGACCGCCCTGGTGGGAGCGCTGTCGAAGAACTTATAGTCCTTGCCGTAAACGCTCTGGCGGATCTCGTCGAGCTCGAAGGAGTTCTTCATCCCGTTAACGCCGCCCGTACAGGCGCAGGCGCCGTAGGCTATGAGCACCTTGGCGCGGGCGCGGATCTTCTTGAGGCGTTCCCCGGAGTGGTGATCGCCTATCGAGCCCT
>PEXO01000202.1:12476-12935 GCA_002779045.1 Elusimicrobia bacterium CG08_land_8_20_14_0_20_59_10
GTCTCGCCGAGATTGGTGATCTGCAACTGGCAGCCCTCGCAGGAGGCGAAGTCGAAGAAAGCCACCTTCGGCTTCTTCGCGGCCGGCTTATCGGTCTGTTTCTCTGTTTTCATCGTGATTCTCCGTATCAAAGTTTCTTCGCTTCCTTCACTTCTTCGTAGGTGAAGGTGGGACCGTCCTTGCAGCAGTAGTAGTTTTTAGGGTGGTCTATCTGGCAGTGACCGCATTTCCCCATGCCGCACTTCATGTGCCGTTCCAGCGACAGGATTATCTGGCGCTCGGGCAGGTCCTTCTTGAGAAGTTCGGCTATAACGAACTTGTACATGATGGGCGGGCCGACCACGACGGCGAACGTCTTCTCGGGGGTTATATGTATGCCGGGAATAAGGCTGGTTATCAGACCCACATTGCCGTGCCAGTCCGGGGCGCTGCGGTCCACGGTGCAGGAAAAGTTCACAT
>PEXO01000202.1:12970-13218 GCA_002779045.1 Elusimicrobia bacterium CG08_land_8_20_14_0_20_59_10
AACAGCATATCGGTGGGCGTCTTGCAGCCCAGCAGGATGTCCACCTTGCCGAACTCGCGGCGGTTGTCTATAACGTAGTTGATGAGGGAACGCAACGGGGCTATTCCCAGCCCGCCGGCCACGAACAACAGGTCGTTGCCGGTCATCAGCTTCACCGGGAAAGGCTTGCCGAACGGGCCGCGTATGCCGAGCCAGTCGCCCTTGCCCAGGCTGTGCATGTGCTTTGTCAGCCGGCCGGCGGCGCGCAC
>PEXO01000424.1 GCA_002779045.1 Elusimicrobia bacterium CG08_land_8_20_14_0_20_59_10
AGCCGTCCTCATTTATCTTTATCGTGGCCGCGCCCATGTCGATGTCCGGTATCGAAGAGCCCTGCATCAGGCAGGCCATGCCTATGCCGCGGCGGTAGCGGCCCGTCTTCGCGCGCCAATCGCGGCGCTTCTCCCAGCCGGCGGCCTTGGCGCCCTGGACTATGCATTCGGCCAGCGCGTTGGAACCAACGGTCATCGGCACGCCTTCGCGGCCCTCACCGAGGGCCTGGAAGATGGGCGAGCCTTCGCCGGGACGGATGTGGTTGAGCTGGCGCAGCTTCAGCGGGTCCATGCCTATGGCCTCGGCCATCTTGTCCATCAGCGACTCTATGGCGAAGAAGGCCTGCGTGGCGCCGAAGCCGCGGTAAGCGCCGCCGACCGGCAGGTTCGTATAGTACGACTTACCGTCGAAGAGGATATTATCGCAGTGGTAGAGCGGCAGCGTCTTGCCGCCGGAGCACGACACCACGGTAAGGCCGTGGCCGCCGTAGGCGCCGGTATTATTGATGCACTCCAGGGCTATAGCGGTTATCGTGCCGTCCTTCTTCACTCCGGTGCGCAGCCTTATGCGGAAAGGGTGCCTGGTGCGGCCGGTGCGGAACATTTCCTCGCGGTTGAAACGCCAGAGCACGGCGCGGCCCGTGCGCAGCGCGAACATCGCCGCCACGTCCTCGAGCAGCACCTCCTGCTTGCAGCCGAAGCCGCCGCCAATGCGGGGCTTTATCACGCGTATGCGCTGCACCGGTATCCCCAGAGTCTGCGCCACGATGCGGCGGCAGTGGAAAGGCACCTGCGTGGAGGTGGTGATGATGAGGCGCCCCGACGGGGCAATCTGCGCCATCGAGGTATAAGGCTCTATCGGGCAGTGCTGGGCATAGGGCGTCTCGTAAGTTTCGTCGAAGGTGAAGTCGGCCTCCGCTATGCCCTTCCTGAAGCTGCCGGCCTCGCAGCTGACATGCGCCACAAGGTTCTTCTTCGGCTCGTAGACTATCGGTATCGGCACGCGGGCCTCGGGCTCGTCGTGTATTACCGGCGCGCCGGGCGCCATGGCCTCATCGAGCGTAAATACGGGCTTCAAGACCTCGTACTCCACCTTTATGGCCTCCAGGGCGGCCATAGCCTGCTCCTCCGTCTCGGCGGCCACGGCGGCCACGCGGTCGCCCACGAAGCGCACCTTGCTGTCGAACATGAAGGTGTCGTACGGGGAGGGCTCGGGGAAGCCCTGCCCGGCGGTGCAGTGCGCTATGCGCGGCACATTGCCGTACCAGAGCACGGCCCTGACGCCGGGCATTTTCTCCGCCCTGGAGACGTCCAGCTTCTTTATGCGGGCATGGGCATGCGGGCTCCACAGCATCTTGATGACGAGTGCGTCCTTCGGCGCGAAGTCGGCCACGTAAGAGTCGCGGCCCAGGGCCAGCTGCATCGCGTCTATCTTGGTAACGGAATGGTTTACCTGCTTGAAGTTCTTTGCGCGCTCGTGCCTGTTCATTGCTTCGCCCCCTTCCCGGAGGTCTTCGCCGCCTTCGGCGCCGGCTTCTCCGCGGCCTTGCGGTCGAGCACCCGGCGCAGGGCCACCCAGATCTTCTCGTAGCCCGTGCAGCGGCAAAGGTTGCCGTCCATGTACTCCTTCACTATCCCTTCGTCGAAATCCTTCTCCGTCTTCATCAGCGCGGTGGCGCTCATCACTATGCCCGGGATGCAGTAGCCGCACTGCACGGCGCCGGCGGCGACCAGTTCCTTCTGGAATTCGCCGGGGTTCTCGAACGTGCCGACGCTCTCGATCGTACGCACTTCGCGCCCCTCTGCCTGCATTGCGAAAAGCAGGCAGGCATAGACCGCCCTGCCGTCCAGCAGCACCGTGCAGGCGCCGCAGGTGCCCTGCCCGCAGCCGTACTTGGTGCCGCGGCAGCCTTCGCGGCGCAGCAGGGCGAGCAGCTTCTCGCCCGGCTCCACGTTAAAGGTCTTGCGCTGCCCGTTGAGGATAAAAGAGACCGTATTGATATTGCCTTTCATTAGTCCTTCCTCCCGCGCGCGAACTCCGCGGCCCGCTCAAAGGCGTCCACCAGGGAGACTTCGGCCAGGTCGTGTATATACCCGGCGCTCATCCCTTCCTGCCTGCACCACTTCACGTCGTCGCCGGCTTTGGCGGCGGCGGCGCGGAAGACCTCCGGGACCGCCTCTTTCCCCAGCAGCGCGGCTTCCACCGATGGCAAACGCCTGGGGAAAGGTATCGCGCTGCCGGCGGCCGCGCGCACTGCCCGTATGCGCTCGTCCTTAAGCTCCAGCAGGGCGGCCACGGTCACCAGCGAGAAAGCGGCCGCGGTCAGGTTGGCTTTCACCGAGCCGAAGCCGTGACCGGCCTTCAGCACAGGGATCTTCACCGCGGTGAGCAGGTCCCCGCCGGCGAAGCGCCGGGCCGGCTGGGACGCGAAGAAATCGTCTGCGGGAACTTCCTCGTCCTTTTTCCCGCCATTGTAGACCATCATGCGGGCGTTCATCGCCAGCAGCACCACAGGCAGGTCCGCCCAGGGGAACACGCGGCAGATATTGCCGCCTATGGTGGAGACGTTGCGTATCTGGTGCGTGGAGATGCGCCGGCAGATCTCGTGCATCGCCCAGCGCGGACCGCGGTAACGCTGTATATCGGAAAGCGGGGTTGCGGCGCCTATCGCGAAGAAGCCGCCTTCCTGCCGGATGTAGGAAAGTCCCAACCGCGTGATGTCCACCACCGTCCCCAACGGCTTGTCCGGCAGGAAATGCAGCGCGGTACCGCCGGCCAGCGGCATGCCTTTGGGGCCGAGCTTGCGCAGGACATCCCTGGCCTCTTTCAAGCTCTTTGGGAATACATAACCGGTTATTTTCTGCACGTTAACCTCCTCACGCGTCATCTTGCGGCCGCGGCCTTGCTAAAAAACGGGTGCGGCAGATAAGGCTGCCGGTCCGGCTGCTTCTCAGTCGCGGCGAGTATTTTTTGCATCGGAGAGAAAACCCGGGAACTGCTATCTGCCGGGGCCGGAAAGCCCCGGGGTTTTTCACTTCGCCGCGCCAGGCAGGGAGAGCAGCGCTCTTTCCAGCAGCACACCGCACATTTCCCTGCGGTACCCGGCCTCGGAGCGCGCGTCGGTAATAGGAGAAACCTCTTTCTTCACCAGCCCGGCGGCCGCCCGCGCGGTCTGCGCGGAAAGCTCCTTACCGGCCAGCCAGGCCGAGGTCTTTGCCGCGCGCAGCGGCACGGGAGCCACTGACCCCAGGGCCACCACGGCTTTTATTATCTTTCCCGCGGAGAGCTCGGCGCTCAAGGCCACGGCGGCCTTGGAGATGCCGAAATACGAGCGCGGGCCAAGTTTCAGGTATGCGCCTGCGCGCTTCCTCTTTGAGACCGTAAAACCGGTGATAAGCTCGTCCTTCTTCAGAGCCGTTCTTTTGGGGCCCAGGAAAAGTTCCGCCAGGGGAAGCGTACGTTTTT
>PEXO01000304.1:0-2485 GCA_002779045.1 Elusimicrobia bacterium CG08_land_8_20_14_0_20_59_10
CGCGCCCGCATTGTCAGGGCGCTGCGCGACCGGGACGGCTACTATAATTATTTTCTTGTTTTCCCGGACCCGGCACAAACCGCGGCTCTGCGCGCATGCATTGAAGCCTTTCCTTAATAAGAATATAATCTTGGTGATGAAGTTCACCCGCGCCCGGATCATCCTCGCGGCCGTACTGCTGCTTCTAGTTTCGGGCGGCACGGCGGCCTACTTCAAATATGTGAAGATCTCCACCTACCTGGCGGAGCAGCTGAGCGGCCAGGCGGCGAAAAAGCTGGGCCGCCAGGTAAAATTCAAACAAGCTTATTTTTCCCTGCTCGACGGCGTAGTAATAGAGGAAGCCTGCGTATCGCGCCTGCCGGATTTTTCAAAAGGAGCTTTCTTCTGCGCGGCAAGGACGGTGATACGCCCGAAGTTTTCCTCCCTGATGCGCAACAAGGTATCTTTCTCCAGCATAACCCTTGAGAAGCCGGTAATTAAGCTGCGCGAAAAGGGCGGCAAGTGGGATTTTGCGGACCTTAGTGCCCTGCTGCCGGAAACGGGCAAAGGCCTGCACCTCACCTGGAACACCAGCGAGCTAACGATGAAGGACGCCCTGCTGGAAGCCGACATGGAGACCTCCGGCCTGTCCGTGGCGCTGGAGAACGCCGGCCTCTCCCTGAAACATTTTTCCGCTTTCGGCGGCAACTACGGGCTTTCCTTCAGCGGACTGGTAAAGACCGCCGTAAAAGGCAAGCTGCTCTCTTCGCGGATACAGGTCGAGAGCGAGGCCAACTTCGACTACGGCGGGCTGGCTTCGCTGAAGGGCACCTTCACGGCAACGGACCTCTCCTACGGGGCGATAACGCTGCAAAACCTGAAAGCCGACTGCTCCCTTTTCAACCTGCGCAAGACCCTGGCCGAGAAGAACTACTCCGTGTCGCTTTCGGCGGAAAACCTTTTTATCCCCGGCCAGGAAACCCCGATAAAGGACAAGGTCTCCGGCGCCCTCTCGCTCTTTGCCTCCGCCATGGGCAAAGCCGCGCCCCGGATAGAGGATATAGAAATGCCCTCGCTCAGGGCGGAGTTCCTCCTGGACGATTCGGTGCTGGCCTTCAAAGACCTGCAGCTGCGCACGAACTTCCTGGAGCTGGACGCCGGGCTTTCCATGAACGGCCCGAAGGGAACGGCCGAAGCTTCCCTGGACCTGGCCATTGGCCCGAACAAGATAAAGATGTCGGCCTCCGGCCCGCTGTCCTCGCCGGAGCTGAAGCCGCTGCTGTCGGACACGCTTTCGCGTAAATTCAAGGCGTCCCTGGCGGACATAGAAAAAAGCCTGCTCAGAACTTTCCCGGTAACAGGAGAATAATATGCCTAAAAAAGTCATAGTGATCGGGGCCGGCCCCGGCGGCTACCCCGCGGCGCTGCGCCTGAAAGAACTGGGCGCGGAAGTCTGCATCGCGGAGGCCTGGGATTTCGGCGGCACCTGCCTTAACCGCGGCTGCATCCCGTCGAAGGCCTTCCTGGACACGGGCCACAGGGTGCACGCCTTCGAAGGCCTGCGCGGGCTCCTCAAGGACGGCTCCGGCGTGAATTTTTCCGCGGAGATGCTCGACTGGGAAAAGGTAAAGGCCCGCCGCGCCGGGGTCATCACAAAGCTGCGCGCCCAGCTGGAGAAACTTTTCCAGGCTAAGCGCATTGAGGTAATACGCGGCAAAGCCGCTTTCACCGGGGCGAACGAGGTGACCATTACCGGGCCCGGGGGAGCCGTAAAGAAGCAGTTCGACGCCGCGGTGCTGGCCGCCGGCACCCGGCCCGGCTTTCCCCCGCCCTTCAGGGATTTTCAGGCCGGACTGACGGACTCCGACCGCGTGTTCGACCTGCCCAGCCTGCCCAAGAAGCTGCTGATAGCGGGCGGCGGCGTTATAGGCCTGGAGTTCGCCTGTTTCTTCAACGCCATGGGCACGGAAGTGAGCGTGCTGGAGATACTGCCGGATATACTCGCCGGCGAGGACCCGCAGGTGGTCCGCGCCTTACGCTCCTCTTTCGAAAAGCGCGGCGTAAAGTTCCACCTTGGTAAAAAGACCGCGAAGCTCGAGCTGGGCGGCGGCGCGAAGATAGTGGAGCTGGAGGACGGCTCAAAGCTGGAAGCGGACGAGATACTTGTGGGCGCCGGCCGCGCGGCCGACCTGGCCGGTATGGGCCTGGAGCTGCTGGGCCTGCCCTGGGACAGGAAAGGCGTGAAAGTGAACGACCATATGCTCACCTCCGCCGCGAATATTTACGCCGTCGGCGACGTGAACGGCATTTCGCTGCTGGCCCATTCAGCCACCCGCCAGGGTGAGATAGCCGCGGAGAACATAATGGGCGCGGACCGCGCCTTCGACGACGGCATAGTGCCGAAATGCATCTATTCCTGGCCCGAAGCGGGTTCGGTGGGACTGAACAAGGCGCAGGCCGAAGCGAAGGGCCTGGCTGTAAAGACCTCCCGGGCTTTCCATCTCGG
>PEXO01000304.1:2516-3505 GCA_002779045.1 Elusimicrobia bacterium CG08_land_8_20_14_0_20_59_10
GAAGGCTTCGTCCAGCTGGTATTCGACGCCGCGGACGAGACCGTTCTTGGCGCGCAGATAGTGGGCGGCCCCGCCACGGAACTGATACACGTGCTGGCGCTGGCGGTCAAACTGAAACTTAAGCGCAGGGACCTGAAGGAACTCATCTACGCGCACCCGACCATGGCCGAAGCTATACACGAAGCGCTTTATAAATAGCACTGAATTTTTATGGTCATAAAGATCCTTTCCTGGAACGTGAACGGGTACCGCGCGGTCCTTAAAAAGGGCTTCGGGGACCTTCTGGCCGCCGAGAAGCCGGAGATCCTGGGCCTGCAGGAAGTTAAAGCCTGCCCGGAACAGCTTAAACCGGCGGACACGGTATTCCCCGGCTATAAACACGGCTGGAACTGCGCCGAACGCAAGGGCTATAGCGGCGTGGCCGCCTTCTTTAAAAAAGACCCGCTTACCGTACAGAACGGCTTCGGCGAAGAACGCTTCGACCGCGAAGGCCGCGTGATAAAGCTGGAATACCCGGAGTTCTTCCTGCTCAATATCTATTTCCCCAACGGCGGCCAGGGGCCGGAGCGGCTTAAATACAAGCTGGAATTCTACGACGCGTTTTTCGCGCAGATAGAAAAGCTGCGCAGGACCGGCAAGGCGGTGATCTTCTGCGGCGACGTGAACACCGCCCACAAGGAGATAGACCTGGCGCGCCCGAAGGAGAACGAAAAGAACACCGGTTTCCTGCCCATTGAGCGCGCCTGGCTGGACAAGATAACGGCCGCCGGCTGGACGGACACCTTCCGCCTGCTGCACCCGGAGCCGGGGCAGTACACCTGGTGGGACTACAAAACCCGCGCCCGTGAAAGGAACGTGGGCTGGCGCCTGGATTACTTTTTCATTAACAAGGAAAGAGCGGGTATGCTGAAGGACGCTTTTATCCTGCCCGCGGTGCAGGGTTCCGACCACTGCCCGATAGGGATAACCCTGGACCTGTAACCGGATGG
>PEXO01000143.1 GCA_002779045.1 Elusimicrobia bacterium CG08_land_8_20_14_0_20_59_10
CCATCGAGCCCGGCTCGCCGCGGACGCTGAGTATCCTGTCCACCAGCATCAGGGGGGCTCCGGGCAGCCGCACCCGGGTAGGGTAGGTATCAGCGGCGGCGAACTTGGGGCCCAGCACTTTTACGATTGAACCTACGGCGAACTCCATGCATTGCTCACGCGTCATGAAAACATCACGCGGAGGCTCCGCCTTCGCTGAAAAAGGAGCTGCCGGCGCCGCAGTTTCCGGCTTGTTCCCGCTTCGCGGGGATAAATGCCTTGTAACCTGCGACCTGTGACTTGTCCCCTCCAGGGTTTTGAGCAGGGTTTCCCGGAAAGCGATATTCTTTGCCTGGAGCCGGATAAAATTTCCGGAGAGGCGCAGGAATACCTCGTGCGCTTTTGCGCCGGCCGAAGCGGCGGCCGAAAAATTGCGCAGGTACGCCGGCCCCTCCTGCCCGGCGACGGAAACCGGAACTGCCGGCGCCGGGGGGATGAACGCCGGAGGCGGGCGGGAAGGCTGCGCCGCCGGGGCGGCGGCTGTTTTCGCGGCGGCGTGACCGACGGCCGGGGCCGGAATGGATTTTGCGGCCGGTACCGGCTCCTTTGAAGGCGCCCAGTCGTTCTTTACCGGGGGCGGAACTGAAAGGGGGACGCGCACCATGTCTTTTTGCGGCCGGGCGTCCTGGTGGGCCGCGGCGCGGGATTCCAGCCCGTAAAGAGCGGCAAGGTCCACAGGAGCCCTTTCGGTCAGCAGCCGGGCGAGCAGCCGCAGCACGGTCCCGGCGGCGCCCTGGCTTTTAACGCAGGCCGACCTTGCCAGGTGCGGGTGTACTCCCAGTATTTTGTCTATCATCCGCGTACAGGAAGCCTGCGGTCCGAGCTCTACGAATATCCTCGCCCCGTCGTCATAAGCGCGGCGCACCAGTGAAGGGAAATCCAGGCTATGCACGGCCTGCGCCACTATGGAGTCGGCGGCGTTTTCACGGTTTACCTCGTAGGCTTTTCCCCAGGCCCCGCTATAGAAGCGAACGCCCGGTGACGGCGTGGTAGGAAAAAGGTGAAGGTCGCGGTATTTCTTCTCCACCAGCCTGGCGGCCTCGAAATGGACCGTGGATACTCCCTGCAGCGGCAGGAAGACGCAGCCGAGCCCCTCCACCAGGGAATTCACCGCTTTACGGTAGCCGCCCACCACGCATTCGAGCGGGGCGTTCACGATCAGCAGCGCCGCGCGCTCCGCGCCTTTAAGCGCCATGCGGACATTATCGGCCGGCCTGTCTATCACGCCCAGCACCCAATCCACCTTCTCATCCTTGGGAAGGTTCCAGAAGCGGCGGGCGGCGTCGCAGGGACCGGCGAGGTCGCTTACGAAGAGGCTGGATCCGTTGATGCGCCGCAGCATCTCGTCGCGCGCGTTCCAGACCCGCATAGCAAAAAGTCCCGCGGTCTCGCCAAGGCTGTAGCCTATGATATACGAGGGCTGCACGCCCAGCGAGCGCATAAGGTCGCTTACGGCGGTACCATGGGCCACGGAACCGAAGATCATTGATTTATAGTCGTCGCTTATCTCCCGCTCGGTCTCGGCTTCCCAGCCGGAGTTCCAGAGAAGCCGCCAGGGCGCGAAAGAAGAGGGCGCCATCTGGCTGCACAGGTAGCCGTTCTCGCTGTCCTGACGGCGTATGATCTCCGGCCACTGCACCCAGAGCTCCCTGCCCATGCCAATGTACTGGTTGCCGGAACCGGGAAAGACAAAAGCGATATTCCCGGCTTTCGCCTGGCCGGAAGGGGTATAGAAGATCCTTTCGCGGAAGAACGATCTGCCGGGGGAGGCCCGGAGCCCGGAGATAGCGGTATCAAGCAGCGAAGCCAGTTCCCGGATGTCCCGGGCCAGCAGCACGCAGGCGCGGGGTTTTGCGGGACGGGACCCGGCCTGCGCGAACCAGGCGCGGGCCGTTTTCTCTATGTTTTCACGCGGCTGGCGGCGGGAAAGCCAGGCCTTAAGGTCCGCCAGCCCGGAGAGCAACCCCTGAGCGTCGTCGTCCTCCACCGCGAAGAGGGCTTCCGCGCGCGCGCCAAGCGGCTGACGGCGCTCCGCGGCATAAAGCTCGTCGGCGGCAGGCCGCTCCAGGCCTTCCAGCACCACATGGCCGCAGTTGCCGTCCAGGCCAAGGGCGCTCACTCCGGCGCGGCGGGGGCCTTCCGCCCTGTTGCGCAGCCAGTATTGGGGTTCGAGAGGGATATGGAACCGGTTCTTCGCCCGCGCGAGGTCCGCGAGCGGGGCGATCCTGCCCATCGGCGGCAGTATCTCCTGGTACAGTGCCAGGGCCGTCTTTACCACTCCGGCAAGGCCGCAGGCCGGCCCCGTGTGGCCGATAACCTGCTTTACCGCTCCTAGCGCGCAGGGCAGCCGTGCGGCGGAGATCCCGTAGAAATCGGTCAGGGCTTCCGCTTCGGCAGAGTCCTCTTCCGGGATGCCGCTGCCATGCGTCTCCAGATAACCTATGGTGGAAGGATCAATCTGCGCCTCGCCATATGCCTCCCGCAGCGCGTTGGTATAGGCTCTGGGCGCCGGGGCGGGTTTATCCACACCTCCTCCGGAGGCGAAACCCAGGCCCCTGATGACGGCATAAACGCGGTTCCCGTCGCGAACGGCATCGTCGAGACGTTTCAGGATAAGGGCCGCCGCGCCTTCTCCGGGCACCGTGCCTGCCGCGGAGCTGTCGAACGGCCGCGCCGCCGGGGCGAAAGGCCTTAATGCCTGCGCGGCCAGCAGCGCGCGCGGGTCCCCGTCCAGCGATACCGCGCCCACGATAGCCGAGTCCAGCTCTCCGGCGCGCAGCGCGCGCACCCCGGCCTCCAGTGCCCGAAGACCGGAGGTCTCCTCGCTGGAAATAGTGAAGCTAGGTCCGCCCGCGTGAAATTCCCGCGCGATACGGCTGGCCACTATCCCGCCCAGCGCGCCCATGGTCCGGTTGGCGCTCAGGGCGGGGCCGGCGGCGTCGCGCAGACCGGCCAGGAAATCCTTTTCCTGCGTTTCCGAAAGCTTCCAACCGCGCTGCGCGGCGCAGCGGCGCGCGGTCTCCAGGAGAGACCAGCGGAAATGAAAATTAGTGGTGTTCAGGTCCAGGCCCAGGCCTATAAAAACGCCGGCGTTCTCCAGCCCCTTCTCGCCGGGCCTGGAATCCGCCACGGCCCCGGCCGCCACGTCCAGCATCAGCAGCTGCTGCGGCAGCATCTCTTCCAGTTCCCTGGGCGGGATCCTGTACGAGCCGGAGGCGGCGCCGGCTTCGCGCAGGTAAAAACCTTTTGTTTCCAGTCCCGGCAGGCCGCGCCGGCGCTGCGCGGGAAGCTGCGCGGCCGCCGTGGCCTGCCCGCCCAGCACTGCCTCCTGGAATTCGCGCAGCCCTCCCAGCTCTCCGAAGCGGGCCTCCATACCTACGATGGCTACCGGTACCGGGACGGCCGCGGCCGCCCTGGGCCGGGAATCGCGCGGCAGCGGGGCGAAAGTTCCGGCGTACTCTTCCACGAGCACATGGGCGTTTATGCCGCCGAAACCGAAAGCGCTTACGGCGGCGCGGCGCGGCGTCTTGCTGTCGCGCAGAGCCCAGTCCTCGCATTTGTGCGGAACGCGGAAGGGGCTGGCGGCCAGGTTCGTCCTGGGGCCCGGCTTTGAATAATTAGCGGTCGGCGCGATCGCCTTATTACGGAATGAAAGGAGAACCTTCATCATGCCGGCGGAGCCTGCCGCGGTAAGCAGGTGCCCTACATTGGATTTCACGGAGCCGAGGGCGCACTGGCCCCCGGTCCAGCCGCGCTCGCCCCAGAGCGTCTTAAGACTTTCCACTTCCACGGGGTCGCCCGTGGGTGTGCCCGTGGCGTGGCATTCGATAAGATCGATCTGGGAAGGGGAGAGCCGCGCCTGGCGGTAGGCGGCGCGCATTGCGTACAACTGCCCCGCGGTGTTGGGGGCGAGCAGGCTCCCGCCTATATCGTTGGAAAGGCCTATCCCCGTTATAACGCCGTAAACCTTATCGCCGTCGCGCACCGCGTCAGCAAGACGCTTAAGCACGAACATGCCGGAACCCTCTCCCACGACAAGCCCGTCGGCAGCGGCGTCGAAGGGGGCCGGCCGGCCGGAGGGGGAAAGTGCCCGGAGCTGGCAAAAACCCATCTGCGTATAAAGGCTGGCCGGGCGGGAAACGCCGCCGGTTATCATCGCGTCGGCGCGGCCCGCGCGCAGCGCGTCTACCGACAACTTTATCGCATAGAGCGAGGAGGCGCAGGCGGCGTCCAGGGTGAAGCTGCCGCCGGACAGGCCGAGCGCCCGGGCGATGGCCCCGCCGGGCAGGCCTGCCACGCAGCGGTTAAGGGGGTCGGTCTTCGTGCTGACGCGGGTGAACGCTTTACCGAAGGCGGCTTCCTCGAAAGCGGGCAGCAGGGCTTCCCTTGCCATTGCCGACACCGAATCCGTGGGCAGGACGATATTGCCTATTATGACGCCGGTGCGCGAGCGGTCTATCTTCTTGTGCTGCGCATCATAAAAAGCCTGCCTGGCGGCGTGCAGGGCCAGGTGGAAGACCGGGTCTAGCCTGGAGATAAAGCTTTCGCGCAGGTCCAGGCCTGAGGTGTCAAGCTTGAAATCCTCCACGAAACAGGCCTTGAGGGAATAGACCTTGTCCGGCGCGCCTTTGCGCGGATCGAAAACGTCGCCGTCGGGCAGCAGCCAGCGTCCCGCCGGGACTTCCTTTGCGGAGCAGGTCCCTTCCGAGATGTTCTTCCAGAAGCGCTCCAGGTCCGGAGCGCCGGGAAACACGCCGCCTATACCGACGACGGCTATGGGCTGCAGTTCGGCCATTTAAACCTTACTTGAGGATCAGTTCCGTCCTGCGGAAAGCCTCGTTGAGCGATCGGTCCACCGTGGATTCGTAGCCCTCCAGCCGGGCGACGAGCTTTCCTTTTGCGTCCACGAAATCGATATCGGCGGTCGCGCTGTGTTCGGACGAGGCCGTCACGCGCGCCACTACCCGCACGCCCCCGGCCGGGAAGGACGGGGAATACTGCCGGTAAGAGGCAGCGCTGTTGGGCAGCGAGCAGGCGCCGGAATTTTCAAAGGTCCAGAGTATCATGCCCTGGAAGGCGGCGTCCAGCGCGGCGGGGTCGGCCAGCCAGCGGTCGCGCAGAGGCCGGCGCAGCCACGAAGCGGGAGGCAGCGCGGCGGCGGCTTCCAGCACTATGCCCTTGTCGGAGACGCCCGCTACCGAGCGGATAAAGCGCATCTCCTCGCCGTGAAAGAGTATCTCGCTGTAAGCGCGCTCCACCGGGCGCGGGTAAGGTTTAAGCGCGAATTCCGGGACGGCAAGGGCGGGTTCAGGCAGCGCCGGGGCGAGAAGCATCTCCGCGCCGGAATAAAGCTCGCCGGAAGGGCCGCGCAGTTCCACGGGGACCGAGAAGAGCCCGTCCTTCTTTGCGGCTTTACCGGCCAGCGCGGACAGCCTGAGAGGATCGGTGCCGAGAATGATGCCCTTGTATATCTTCAGCCCGTTAAAGCCGTGGAAGACAAGGCCGGGGTTGCCGTGCAGGGCCGCATGTGCCAGCCATTCGGTTATTACGGCGGCAGGGACCACGGATCTGCCGTTTATCACGTGCGAGCGCAGTATGGGGCACTCCTCTGCGGAAACCGAGAGTTCGAAAGCGGCTGAGGCCGCGCGCGGGGACTGCTGCTCAGCGCGAGCGGGCCGCGCGGGCGCGGAGCTTTCCCGTTCACGTACAGGCCGGGCAATGACCACCACTTCCACTGCGGCGCCGCCGGATGCCAGTTCGTCCACCAGGAACTTTCCGCCGGCTTTAAGCCCTATCACGCCGACGCCTTCTTTAGCGAACAGGGCCCTGAGCCCGTCGTTGACCATGCCGCCGTCCCAGGGACCCCAGTTGAAGGAGACCACGCGGCAGCCGCCGAGGCGGCGCGCCAGCAGGCGGGCGGCCTTGTTGAGCACTTCGTTGGCCATGGCATAATCGCACTGGCCGGTGCGCCCGAAGCGCGCGGTGGATGAGGAATACAAAGCCAGGACCTTAAGCTTCCCGGTGTCCAGGGCCTCAAGTATATTGCGCAGGCCGGATACCTTGGTGTCGAATACGGACGCGAACTGCTCCGCGGTCTTATCCAGAATAAGCTTGTCGGCCAGGACCCCGGCGCCGTGTACGAGCCCGCGCACGGGCCCCATTTCTTTATGAACCCGGGCGATGACGCCGTCGAGAACTTTGCGGTCGCGTATATCTGCGCAGTAATAGACCGCCCTGGAACCGGCCGCTTCAAAGCGGTTAAGCTGAATGCGTATCTCCCTGGCCGCCATGATGGCGCGGCACTGCTCGCCGGCGGCTTTAGGGGCCATGCCGGGGTTGCGGGAAATTAGCGCTTTCTTTATATCGGCATCCGAACCGCATTGCGAAAGCCAGGGCTCCTCCGCGGCGGGCAGAGGGCTGCGGCCGAGTATAGCCAGCGCGGGGGCGCCGGCCCCGGCCAGCGCGGCGGCGCCTTCCGCGGTCACGCCGCGGGCCCCGCCGGTTATAAGGACCACATCGCCTTTTTCGAGCGGGAGTTTACCGTTCTTTACCTGTTCGGAGCGGCTCAGCAGCACCAGCCTGCCGCCTGTTTCAGAGAGGCCCATCTCCACGGGGCCCTTGAAAAAGAACTCGTCGGCTATCGCCTGCGCCACCGAGGCTGTGTGCTGCCAGTCGGAGGCGGCGTCAAGCGCCCGGCAGGAGACCTCCGGCCACTCATGCCCGGCGGTCTTGGCCAGCCCGGCGAGCCCGCCGAAAACCGGGTCCTGTTCCGACCTGAGCCCCCCGACTCCGAAAGAGCCGTCGAGGCGGGAAACGGTCATAAGGCCGGCCGCGGAGTTTTTGGCGGCACTGCGCAGCGCGGGACCGGCGGTCTGCGCCAGGCGGAACGCTTTTTTCAGGAAAGCCTCCGAGCCAGCCGCCCAGAAAGAGCTTTTACCCAGCTTTACCGCAGGGGCGATAATTATCAGGCCCGCCAGCCCGTCCCCGGGGACCGGTGTTTTATCTTCGATCGGGACCTTCAGGGCATGGCAGCCTTTTTCCTCAAGGCATTTCACTACCGCGGGGGCCAGCGCGGAACCGTCATCCGTGACCCAGATCGGCAGTTTTTTATCCGGCGCGAGTATTTCCCGGACGGTGGAAGCGTCGAAATCCGCGGTCTTCAGCGTTTCACGGGTTATCTCGTATTCCTCCATTTTGGGCGAAGTTTCGGCTATTGTTTCCGGAGGGGGAACGGGAGCTCCAGCGGTGAGAAAGGCGGTAACCTGGCGCAGGGTACGGATGGAGCCGAGCTGTTCCGGCGTGATGCGCGGCGCGGAAGGCAGTTTTTCCTGCAGTTCCGAAAGAATAGCCACGCGCTTGATGGAATCGATACCGAGATCGGATTCCATATCCATGTCCTGGTTAAGGGACCCGGCCGGGTAGCCGGTCTGCGCAGCGACGATGGAAAGCAGCACCTGCGCTATGTCCTCTCCCGGGGCTGCGGCGGGCTGCGGTGCGGAGACCGTAACCGGCAGCTGCGGGGCGGTCATGGCCGGGCTGGAGGACAGAGATCGTGAAAATGCCCCGCCAGGTACAGGCGCCCCGGTGAAATACTGCTGCTGGTCTATAAGCGCCTGGAAGGAACGCTGCGCAGCTTCCTGGCCTTCCAGGAAACGGGCGTGCAGGACAGCTGTCTGCTCCTGCAGTTTCTGGAGAGCGGCCATACTTTCCTGCGTGATACGTAAAACATCGGAGGAGAAAGCCGGCGGGGCATAGTTGGGGATAGCCGCCGGCAAACCGGCGCTTTCCGGCGCCGGGGCGGCTGGTCTCACAACTTTTTTAGGGGCGGACGGCGCGCGGGGGGAGCGGTAGTTCGCCCCGGTAAGCTTTACCGCCAGTGTGGAGATCTTTCTTTCCAGCACATCCCGCACACCGGCTTCCCCGGCTTCCCAGGAGGACAGGTCGAGGCTGAACCCGAGGGAAGCCAGGCGGGCCAGCGCGCGGGCGGTGTCGGTTATGCCCGAGCGCCTGCCGGAGGAGGGGTCAAAGGCAAAAGCGGTATGGTCGCGGCCGGAGAGTATGGCCCCGGCAAGGCCGGTGAGCCGCGCTCCCGGGCCCACTTCCAGGAACACACGCAGGCCGGAGGCGTACATCTTCTCTACCATGGCCGTGAATTCCACGGGGGAGGCGAGTTGTGAAGACAGCACGGCGCGCGCCTTGTCGGGCGAGCCGGGATAGACCCCGGCGGTCTTGTTGGCATAAACGGGAACTTTGGCCGCGGAGAACTTTACCTTCTCCAGCGCCGCGGAGAACTCCTTCTGCGCCCCGGCCACCAGGGAACTATGGAAAGCGGCCGAGACCTGCAGCGGGATATTCTTCATCGAGCGGTTCCGGAAACGATCGGAAGCCCGCTGTATCTCCGCCGTGCGGCCGGACAGGACGAACTGCGCGGGAGAATTCTTGTTGGCTATAACGAGGTCCAGCTTTTCCTCTTTCATCGCTTTTTCTATATCGGCAAGGGGGGCCTGCACCGCGAGCATGCTTCCGCGGTCGCCTTCGCCGCGCGCCATAAGCTCACCGCGCAGTCTGGACAAAGCGAAAAGGGTCTTTATGTCGAATACTCCGGCGGCGCAGAGGGCCGGCAGTTCGCCGTAGCTATGGCCGGCGAAAGCTTCGGGGGAAAGTCCGAAGCCGGCCAGCACGCCGTATGCCCCGAATTCGGCCGCGCCGAGCGCGGGCTGCGCTATGCGCGTGTCCTTCAGGTCGTCGGCCTGTTTCTGCTTGTCCGCCGTTGTGAAGCCAGGCCTGGGGAAAAGGAAATCGGAAAGCGGTTTATACCCGGCGGAAAATTCCCCGTCCGCAATGGAAAGTGTATCCAGGGCGGAGGGAAAACGGCAGAAGAGGTCGCGCTGCATGCCGGCGTATTGCGCCCCCTGGCCGGGGAACAGGACCGCCAGTTTTTCCGGCGCCCCGGAGCCGAAGAACACACCGTCAGCGGTGGTCCAGGACTTTTTATCTTTGCCGGAGTCCAGGCTGGAAACGGCGGTATCTATCACCTTCCCGGTATCCTGTCCATATTCGAATACAAAGGTAAGCCGCGCCGGGTCGGACGTCTTGAAAGCCGCGCGGGAGCGCATAGCCTTCACGCGCAGTTCGTCCCAGCCAAGGCCTTTCCAGGAGGACAGCTCGCGTTTCAGCGCTGCTGTATCGGGCCCGGAGAGCGCCGCTATCTGCACGTCGCCGTCCCAGTCGGGGGAAGTCTTCACCGGGGAATGTTCCTCGAGCAGGGCGTGAAAGTTGGAGCCGCCAAAGCCCAGCGCGCTTACCGCCGCGCGGCGCGGATGGTCTTTCTTTATCCACGGGCGCAGTTCGGTGTTCAGGTAAAAAGGAGTAGCGCCGCCGGCCAGCTGTTTCAGGGGGGTCGTTACTTTTATCGTGGGGGGGAGGGTCTTATTGTACAGCGAAAGGGCGGCCTTTATTATGCCGGCCGAACCCGCCGAAGCTTTCGTATGGCCTATCATGGACTTAACGGAGCCGAGGGCGCACCAGGTCCCTTCCTTTTTCGCGCCGCGGTAGACCTCGGTGAGCGCGTCCACTTCCACGCCGTCGCCGACGGTGGTCCCGGTGCCGTGGGCTTCAACCAGTTCTATGGTATCAGGGGAGATGCCGGTGGTGGAATAGGCATTGCGCAGCGCGCGGGCCTGGCCTTCGGAATTGGGCGCGTAGATGGCCTTACCTTTGCCGTCGGAGGAAGAGCCCACGCCCTTAAGCACCGCATAGATCCTGTCGCCGTCGCGCTCTGCGTCGGCCAGGCGCTTCATGGCTATCATGCCCAGACCCTCTCCCAGCATGGTCCCGTCCGCGGAGGCGTCAAAGGGTTTTATTTCCCCGGTCGCCGAGAGCGCCGGGGTCTTGCTGAAGCACATGTACATGAAGATATCGTTAAAGCAGTCCACGCCGCCCGTGATCACCATGGATGAGCGGCCGGCCGCCAGCTCCAGTGAAGCCATATGCAGAGAGGCGAGCGAACTGCCGCAGGCGGCGTCCACCACGCAGTTGGTGCCGCCAAGGTTGAAGCGGTTGGCTATGCGGCCCGCCACCACATTGCCCAGCAGGCCGGGGAAGGAGCTTTCCTGCCACGGGACATAGTCCTCCTGCATGCGGGAGATAATGTCTTCCGCGCTCTGCCCGGTTATGCCGAACTCCGCAAGCGCCTTGCGCCACTTGGGATGGCCCAGGCGCGCGCCGAGCGGTATCACCAGTTCAAGGGCGCCGGTAACTCCGAGTATCACGCTTACCCGGCTGCGGTCAAAATCACGTCCGGGACCATAACCGGCGTCAGCAAGAGCCATCTTCGCGGCAAGAAGGCCCAGCAGCTGGGCGCTGTCCGTGGCTTCAAGGGCGTTCGGCGCGAGACCGAATTCCGAAGGATCGAAATCCACGGGCAGCAGGAAGCCGCCCTTGCGGGCATAGGTGCGGTCGGGGCTTTTGGGATTCTTGTCGAAATAGTCGCCGGGCAGCCAGTGCGACGCCGGCACTTCGGTAATGGCGTCCACGCCGTTCTTGATATTGGCCCAGAACCGGCGCATATTCTCCGCTTTTGGGAAAAGGCAGCCTATGCCTACTATGGCTATGGGGGTTTGAGCGGAAGTCTCTTTAGCGTTCATGATATCCTCTTTCTGGGGCCGTCCGAAGGTCGAAACCCGCGGCATGGCCTGATGAACTACACTAGAATAACGGTGCCAACTGCTCCCGGGTCTGCGGTTCCTGTCTGGCCAGCGCGGGGTCTACCGCCACTCCCTGACAGCGCAGCGCGTGCAGGCGGGTAAGCGCCGCCGCGCCGGCGAGTAAGTTGTAAGCGACGGTAACGGCGCCGCGGGACCGCGGAGCTTCCAGGAAAGAGCCTTTGGCCCATTCGTTGAAAGCGCCCATAGCGGGACCGCACCACACCTGGTAATCCAGCTTGCGCGAGCTGTCCCCGGACAGCGGCCAGCGCGACGTTTGGCCGAGGTACCAGCGGAAAACGAGGGCCAGTTTATGCTTGGGGTCGCGCTCCGCGCGCTCGGCCTGCGCCGGGTCCCTGCGCAGAAAGAATTCCCGCGTGCCCGCCCAGACCTCTTCGAAGGAAGAGCGGAAGTAATCCCGTTCCAGGCCGGCGCGCAGTTCCGCGGGGAGCTCGGCGAAGCTGTTATGCGCCCGGTAGATCTCGAAAAGCTTGTTGGCGCGCATGGCGAACATCGTGCCGCGCTTTAACACCTGTACTTTTACGCCCATCTCGAACATATCGGCGGCTGCGGCCATGGCCACGTCGGACTGACCGGCTTCGGCGAGAAGTTCCCTGACCAGGTCCGAGGTGCCGGATTCCACGCAGGCCTGGTTCACCGTACCGGTAACTATGTATGCCGCGCCCATCATAAAAGCGGCCGCCGCAGCCTCGGGAGTGGCGATACCGCCGCCGGCGCCGACACGCGGGACCACGGGATAGGCGTACCGCTCCCGGGCCCTGTCGCGCACTGCTATTATGGCGGGCAACAGGTTCACCAGCGGGCGGTTATCGGTATGGCCGCCGGAATCTCCTTCCGCGGTCACATCCTCCGCCACGGGTATTTTAGCCGCAAGCGCCGCCTGTTCAGGGGTGAGCTCGCCGCGCGAAACCAGTTCCCTGAGAAATTTCTCCGCCGGCGGGGAGAAGAACCGCTCGGCTACTTCAACGCGGGAGACCTTGCCTATCACGCGGTTAGGGGCCTCGATGGCGCCGGAGGGATCAAGACGTATGCCGTGCGTGCGGTAGCGTATCAGCGGGAGGCTCAGGTTCATGTAAGCGGAAGCTTCTATAAGGCGTATCCCGCGGCGCAGGTAAAGATCAACCACCGCGGCCTCTGGGGCGGGGTCCGACGGATTGTGTATCAGGTTGAAGCCGCAGTTAAAAGGTTCTCCGGATTGGAGGCGGTCTATGGCCTTCTCAACCTCTTCCAGGGGCTGTCCGGCGGCGCCGTAGAAGCCGAGCATCCCCGCGCGGCCCAGTACTTCCGCGAGCTCCGTGGAACTGATGCCATTGGCCATCGAGCCGCCCACATAGGCGTATTTGAGGCCGTGCGCCGCGAGGAAAGCCGGGTCGCCAAGGTTCGAGGTACGGCAGGCGGGGAGAACGGCGTCAGCGGCCGAAAGCCCCGGGGTAAAAACCGGGGTCCCGCCGCGGAACGTGAGCGAATAGGGCCTGGCAAGATCGCGCAGACACGCTACCGTTTCAGGCGAATAAGGCAGGGAAAAGCTTTTTTCCGAAATCCGGACTTTTGCGGTCAAGAGGTTCTCCGTCGTACTTGTCGAGCCTTCAAATTATATATGTTTTCCTTATACGTGGTCCAGCTAAAAACATGCCATAATGCGGGCCCGCCTTCAAACGATTATAAACGTGTCCCGCCGGTTTTTCGCATTTGCTAGAATATAGCTCCGCGGCGGTACGCAGAACCGCTTGGCGGGAGGACCGATGACCGAACTTATCATAGCCGGGGATTACCGGACCGCCTTGTCCCTTCGGGAGACCGAACGGGCCATCAAGTTCATAAAGGACGCCTTCCAGCGCCGGCTTTCCGCGGCGCTGCGCCTGCAGCGCGTGTCGGCGCCGCTTTTTGTGCGCACAGGCTCGGGAATTAACGACGACCTGAACGGCAGCGAGAAAAAAGTGGCCTTCACGGTCAAGGACGGGGGCTTGCGGGCCGAAGTCGTATTTTCGCTCGCCAAATGGAAGCGCATGGCGCTGGCGGATTACGGGTTCAAGCCCGGTGAGGGCCTTTACACCGACATGAACGCGATACGCCCGGGGGAAGACCGCCTGGACAACCTGCACTCCGTTTACGTGGACCAGTGGGACTGGGAGCGAATAATAACCCCGCGCCAGCGTAATACGGCTTTTCTGAAATACGTTGTGCGCAAGATCTACCGGGCCGTGCGCGAAACCGAGCTGGAGGTCTGCGCGAAATACCCGCGCCTGCGC
>PEXO01000255.1:0-725 GCA_002779045.1 Elusimicrobia bacterium CG08_land_8_20_14_0_20_59_10
ACCCTTAAATTCCCCAGAGGGATACCGACGTAAGGGTTTCCTCTTTCGGGCGCGCAGGGCAAAATCCCGGTCAGCCCGACTGGACATCTGTGGCTTGGAATCCCCGGCAGACACCGATAGGTGGCGGAGTATACCTGGGAAGCGGCGGTCAGGCGGACCCGGTGCTGAGGGTTTTGTGGAGCAGGGCGGTGAGTTCAGAGGGGTTCACCGGTTTGCGCAGGAATTCCTGCACATTGGGCTCGGCCAGGAGCTGCTCCTCCCTGGCGAATTCGCTTGAGGCCCCGGTCAGTATGATTATCGGTATGTTTATCGTTTCGGGCGCCTGCAGCTCTTTAAGCACGTCGAAGCCGCCGAACTTGGGCAGCATCAGGTCCAGCAGGATGAGGTCGGGCGCCAGGTTCCGGGCTTTCCACAGGCCCACTTCCCCGTCCGAAGCCTTTTCGACATTGAACCCCTGCCTTTTGACTATGAACTCTATGAAGTCCATGAAAGCGTCGTCGTCCTCCACGATAAGCACCAGCTTATCGGAGGGAGCGGCAAGGTCCTGGTCGTCTTCGCTCATACAGGCCAATATTGAACAATATTTCGGTCAACGATAACCACAGGCAGGCTCCCGGCGGGAAAGAAAAAGCCCCGGCGCCGGCCGGGGCTTTTCGCGCCGCATAGCTCAGTCCGCCCGCTGATGGTCCTTCTTGTTCTTCTTGATGAAGCGCGTGAACCAGTTC
>PEXO01000255.1:778-2502 GCA_002779045.1 Elusimicrobia bacterium CG08_land_8_20_14_0_20_59_10
GGGCCGGCCCTGCGGCCTGCGCCGCGGCTCTTCATTGTCGAAATACGCCGACGGGCTGACTATCGACTTGCGCCCACTGGAAGGCCTGCCGCGGCGCGCCTCGAAGTTCCCGCCGGGGCGGCCTCCGGGACGCTGTCCCTGACGGCGCTGGCCGCCCTCGGACCTTCCCGCTGAAGGCCCGCGCCGGGGCTGCCCGGAAAAATTACCGTAAGAAGGGCCGGAAGGCCTGCCATGCGCTGTTTCCGGCCTGCTGCCGCCATCCGGCCTGCCTGACTGGCGTGCCGGGGGACGGGCCTGGGAGCCGCCGGACGCTTCGCGGCGCTGGCCGCGGGACTGCTGTCCCCGGTTGGGTCCGGGGCGGCGTTTCTCTCCCGGCTGGGCCGGCCCCGCCGGGCCGCTGAATTTAACGTCGGGCATATCGTCGTACCTGGAGACCGGCAGGGACATGCGGATAAGGCGCTCTATATTGCGCACGTCCTTGCCCTGGTCGGGAGAGGCGAAGGTTATGGCGCGGCCGGGCTGGCCGGCGCGGCCGGTGCGGCCTATGCGGTGCACGTAGTTCTCGTCCTCGTCGGGCAGATCATAGTTTATCACCAGCTCTATGCCGGTAACGTCTATGCCGCGCGCGGCTATATCCGTGGCCACAAGCACGCGGTACTTGCCGGACTTGAAGCCGTCAAGGGCTTCCCGGCGCTGGTTAAGAGAGCGGTTGGAATGTATCTCCGCCGCGCTGTGCGGCAGGTCGCGTATCTGCCTGGCTATCTTCCTGGCGTTATGTTTGGTGCGCACGAACAGCAGCACGCTGCCCCAGTATTTGTCAAGGAGCTTGCCCAGCAGGGCGGGTTTGTCCCCCCTGTCCACTATAAAAAGTTCCTGTTCCAGCTTTTCCACCAGCGTGCCGGGGCGGGCCACCTCTATGCGTATGGGCAGCTTCATGTGGCGGCCGGCAAGCTTCATTATTTCATCAGGCATCGTGGCCGAGAAAAGCATGGTCTGCCTCTCCCGGGAAATGGCCGCGATTATCTTTTCTATCTGCGGGGTGAAGCCCATGTCGAACATCCTGTCGGCCTCGTCGAGCACCAGCACGCGCACGTCCGCCAGGTTCACGTTGCGCTGGTTCAGGTGGTCTATAAGGCGGCCCGGGGTAGCTATGATGATGCGGGGTTTCCTGCGCAGTTCCGTAAGCTGGCGCCCGGCGCTTTCGCCGCCTATTATCACTACCGAGCCCATGCCCAGCAGCGGGGCGAACTGCTTTATCACTTCGGCCACCTGCAGGGCCAGCTCGCGCGTGGGGACAAGCACCAGCCCCTTCCCTTCTACGGCGGCCAGGCGCTGTATCATGGGGATGGCGAAGGCGATGGTCTTGCCGGTGCCGGTCTGGGCTATGCCCACCATGTCCGTGCCGGCGGCGGCCACGGGAATGGCCTTCTGCTGTATGGGTGTGGGGATCTTGAATTTAAGCTTGTCTAAAGCTTCAAGGAGTTTTGGTGAAATGCCCAGGCCAAAAAAGCCTGTGCCCGGCGCTGTTATCGTTTCAGTCATATGTCATTATCCCATATATTGACCGTCGGCTGTGGATAATTCCGCGGGTGTAAGGTATAATAAATTATCTATATGAGACTTTTAGCGGTTATTCTGCTGACCGGCCTGGCCGGGAGCGTTCTTGCCCAGACCAGTACCGGGAAGCGCCTTTCCGGCCTGGAGAAGCGTGTGACTAAAGTGGA
>PEXO01000255.1:2622-3319 GCA_002779045.1 Elusimicrobia bacterium CG08_land_8_20_14_0_20_59_10
GGTGGTCACTAAAAAGCAGATGGGCGTGAGGCTTTATTTCCAGTTGGAGAACGTTTCCAACCGGAAATTCTTCGCTTTTAACGGCAACCTCGTCTTTCGCGGTCCAAAGCACGAGCTTCTCTGGTCAAAGGAATACGCTTACAGCGAGATAATGAATCCTTCCGAAAAACTGGAGCTCACGCTGTTCATCTCCAGTAATAATGCGAAAGAATACCTGAAACTGGTAAGAACACGGGACATCACGCTTGTCTTTGAGGACCAGCAGGTCTACGGGGCGAACTGAGGCGGGTTACTTTTTTAGTTCGGGGAATTTTTTAAGCAAGGCGGGGGTTATCGTGAGGCGGTACCAGTGCGAGGCCGCCGCGCTGCAGCGGTGTTTGTCCGGACAGACCTTCTCAAAGCCGTAGCGCAGGTGGCAGCAGATAGTTACCAGGTTGCCGTCGTCGCAGGAATACCAGACTTCCCGCGCGCCGTTCTTGACCGCATAGCGGAGGCGGGCCTCGGTGAGGCGCTTGGCGATGCCCTGCTGCCGGAATTCCGCTTTTACCCGCAGCTCATCCATTATCCAGCGGCCATTGCGGCGGAAGATGACGCTGTGCCCGGCCAGTTCCGCGCCGGAATAGGCGGCAAAATAGGCGTGCGCCTTCCTGCCCATCTTCTTCGCCCCGCAATCGGCGTAAAAAGACTTGAAAAGGTT
>PEXO01000291.1:0-7651 GCA_002779045.1 Elusimicrobia bacterium CG08_land_8_20_14_0_20_59_10
GAAAATAATAGAAAGACTTAAGTGATCCATTGTCCCGATGGCGGGCGGATGACTCCAGTTTTTCCGGACGGCCGGCTTCATACCTTTTCCCATTATCCGGCGCGCGCGCCGCAGGAGGTTTGGTATGTCACGCAATTCTATTACCGGAACAGCGCAAAAACGCCAGCTGCGCGGGAAGGGGACAATCTCGTCCTTTATCAACCACAACTTCAGGCATTTTAACGCCCTTGTGCTGAAAGACGCCTCGCGCTCCTACAGCGAACTTCTCGCCAAAGGCGGCAAGATGTTCCTCGCCATGGCCGGCGCCATGAGCACGGGGGAACTCGGCATAACCCTGGCGGAAATGATACGCCGCGGCAAGATACACGGCATCTCCTGTACCGGCGCCAACCTCGAAGAAGACGTCTTCAACCTGGTGGCGGGCAAAGACTATGTAAAGGTCCCCCACTACCGCGACCTGAGCCCGGAACAGGAGCGGGAACTGCTAAAAAAAGGCCTCAACCGCGTCACCGACACCTGCATACCGCAGGATGTGATGTACAACATAGAGGACAAGATAGTCGGGCTCTGGAAGAACTCGGAAAAGACCGGCCGGCGGAAATTCCCGCATGAGTTCTTCTACGAACTGCTGCTCTCCGGCACGCTGAAGAAACATTACCAGACCGACCCCGCCAACAGCTGGATGCTGGCCGCGGCCCAGAAGAACCTCCCGATCTTCGTTCCCGGCTGGGAGGATTCCACTCTTGGCAACGTATATGCCGCCAAATGCATAAAGGGCGAGCTTAAGCCCGGCACTATGAAAGGCGGCATTGAATACATGATGGAGCTGGCCGGCTGGTACAGCAGGACCAGCGCCGCCGCCCGCCCCGGCATAGGTTTCTTCCAGATAGGCGGCGGAATAGCGGGAGATTTCCCCATCTGCGTGGTACCCATGATAACCTGCGACCTGCGCAAAAAAGTCAAGATGTGGAGCTACTTCTGCCAGATCTCGGACAGCATCACCAGTTTCGGTTCCTATTCCGGCGCCGTGCCGAACGAAAAGATAACGTGGGGAAAGCTGGACGTGGATACGCCCAAGTTCGTAATAGAAAGCGACGCCACGATAGTGGCGCCGCTCATGTTCAGTTATATCCTGGACCGCTGAGCCCCGTCAAACCCTTTTATCTATCACCCGGCGTATCTTGCCGGTGCGCTGGATGCGCTCTATCGCATTCGGCTTCAATACCTCTATAACAGGCTTGTCCAGCCACTTCATGCGCACGCTTTCGTGCAAGTCGGCGCAGTGGGTTTCCAGCGCGCACCACAGCAGGCCGCCCAACTCGCCGGCCCTGGCCGGCGCTGCCGCGTCCTTGGCCTCAACGCGGATGGCCAGGGTGTCCTTGTGCCCCTTCTTTCCTATGATCACCTGAAAATTAAAACCCAGGCCCGGCACCCGGCCCAGCGCGTTCTGGATGTCGTTCACGAACAAATGCGCCCCGCCCACGTGTATGCGGTCGTCGCAGCGCCCCAGTATCTCGAAGAGCGGCTCGGTCCTGCCGCAGGCACAGGGTCCGTCCAGCCAGCGGCCCAGGTCCCCCACCCGGTAGCGGATAATAGGCATATGCTTCTTGGAAAGTCCCGTCACCACCAGCTCGCCCGTCTCGCCCCGCTTCACCGGCTTTAGCGTATCCTGTTTCACGAATTCTATGAACTGGCTGCGCGCAAACAGGTGGTGCTGCCCCTTTACGCAGGCCGGGCACTGGAAGCCGACCACGCCGGCGTCCGCCGTGGCGTAGCCGGCCGAGCGCACGTCCGCCCCGGGAAAAACGCTCTTGAAGAACTTCACCATCTCCAGGCCCACGTATTCGCCGCCGTAAAAGAGCTTCTTTATGCTCAGCTTGTATTTGCCAGGGTTGGCTTTCACGAACTCCGCCAGTTTCGCTAGGAAGGAAGGCAGCCCTATCACCGCCGTCACGCTGAAATCCTCCAGGTACTGCACGATATTTTCCAGCGGCAGGTTGCTGCCCACGGGCACGGAGATGGCCTTGGTATAGGCTATCGCCTTCTCCACGGAAAGCCAGCTGGACCAGAGGTTGCCGGCTATGAAAAGATTGGCTATGACATCTTTTTCGTCCAGGCCCGCCGCCTCCAGCGTGAAGGCCAGCATCCGGCAGGTATGGTCATATTCATGCTGGTCATAAAAAACATACTTGGGCTGGCCGGTGGAACCGCCGCTGGCGAAATAAATGCCGCGCTGCACTTTGGAGGTCAGCAGGTCGGAGCTGTCCGGGGGCGTGTTCTCCAGCACATGGTGCTTTTCAAGAAAAGGCACCTGCAAAAAATCCCGCATGCACGTGATGCGCGGCACGCCCTTGAAATGCCGGCCATAGAACGGGCTGCGGCTGCGCGCGTGGTCCACCAGTTCGCTCAGGCGGTCCAACTGGGACGGAGTTTCCTCTATAGGCAGCCAGTTCACCAGCGACATCATGGGGAAGATACCGTCGTGAGGGGAGCCGTTGGCTTCCTCCAGCATGCGGCCGAGCTTCACCACGCGGGCTATACCGGCCGGGGCCAGCGTCTCCAGCACCTTCTTGCGCTCTATAGAGCCGCCCACCCCGACGGTCTGGATATAGCCGCGCATCGGCATCAGTTTCGCTTTGACTTCTTCCAGGCTCTCCACGGTCTTAACATAAAGCACGCGGTTCAGCGGCGAAACGCGGTAGGCCGGGTCGGCCTCGTAGATCACGGTCCAGTCGGTCTTAGGGGCGGAGCTCTCGTAAGCGCCCGCGCCCAGCGCCGCGTCCACGCGGGCCAGCTGGCGGGCCTTGGTTATCTCCACCTGCTCGTCGGGGGAAAGCCTGCCCTGCGGCAGCTCTTTGGCCAGCCGCGCAAAATGCCCCTTCGCCTCTTTCAGGAAGGCCGCGGCCAGCTCTTTATGTCTTTTGGCCGGGGCTATAAGGTAAAGCGTATGCAGCGAAGAACAGGCGGCCTGGTCCCAGAGGGAAGCATCCAGCGCGGCGCGGCGCGCTACTTCGCCCATGCCCTCGTTCTTTATGCAGCTCTCGAACACCACACCTACGCTGGTCTTGGGGCCGAAGCCTTCCACTCGCACGTCTATCGGCGCGATCTTGCGGTAAGACTGCACGGCTTCGTAACCACCCCAGACGAAGACGGCATTGGCGTTCTTCAGCGCGGCCTCTTCAAGGCCCTGGCTGCCGCCCTTCCAGCTGAGCACCGCGGCGCATTTTGAGAGCACGCCTTTTTTGTCGGCTTCCTTCAGGGCGTCCATGAACAGGTTCATGAAGTTAGAACCGGACGAGGAGAGCTTAACCACATTGACGTTCTTAGTAAGGAAACCTATCACCAGCGAATCCAGTATGCCGAGGAAGACATTGCCCGCCCCTACATGCAGCACCACGCCCTTGGGCATGGCCCTGAGCAGGCCGGAATAGCCGCGGCGCTCCACGGAGGCTTCCAGCGCATAGGGCAGGAAGAGCTCCATGTTCATGCGCTTTATCAGCATATGCCTGTCGAGTATCTCCGGTATGATGTCCAGGCTCTTGTCTATGACGGGTTCGGAGAAAGTGATGTGCTCTTTGAGATGCTCGAGCGCGGCTTTGCGGTACTTCCCGCCGGGCGCGAATAGCTTCCCGGCGGCGGCCAGGGTCTCGGCGATATAGTCGCGCGACACCCCGCGCATCAGCCCGCGTGCGTCCTGCGCCTGGCGGCCCACTTCTTCTATCCCGGCCGGCGTCCAGGAGGTCTTGTCTAGGGTCTTTCCGAAAAGGTAAGTATTATGGATTTTCATAAAATTTGTTTAGGTCCGGGACTGCCCGCCCCCCCCCTACAACATCGTGGCCGCGGAAATGGCGCAGCCTTTGAGCTTCGTCACTCCGGCGCGGCCGTGCAGCTCCAGCACCGGGCCGGCCAGGCCGCAGGCGCATTTTCTGCGCAGCAGCCCGAAATCGGAGGAAAGCACTGAAAGCGACGGGTAGCTGGTAAGGTACGGCGTGATGAACTGCAGCAGCCCCGGCTTGTCGAAACCCAGCGGCTCCAGCGTGCCGGGGTGGCGCGCTATGACGCGGCCGTAGTTGGGAACGTGGAAATTTCCCAGCTTGCAGTCCACGTAGGGAACGCCGTGCTCCACCATGCCGAACAGGTCGCGCACGTTCTCCACCGGTATGCCCAGGCTGCCGGCCAGAATAACGCGGTAGACCTTTTTATCCAGGGCCTCGTTGGACAGGGTCTTCCAGCCGCCCCCGGTAACCACGGTGGAAGCGGCATTGAGCCTGGGATAGCGCCCGAAGCGTTTCTTGAACTCCTCGGTGAGCTTCAGCGCGAAGGCCGGGAAACCCACCAGCCGCACCAGCGAGCCCGCGGCTTCGAACTTTTTCAGCGCCGACACCGCGCCCTCTATATCGAAATAAAAATCGTTCTTCGCCTTGCTCCAGCGGAAGGTGTAGAAGATCTCGCCTTTCTTCGTGAAGCCGCTCAGCAGCTTGTCCGTCCAGGCGGTGCCCAGGTCTTTGGCCACTTCGGGGTCATAGGTGAAGCAGATATAGTCGTGGGCCCGCTCCAGGTCGGTCAGGCCGAGCCCCTCGAACACTTTCCAGGCCATGCGGCGCACGCGCAGCAGCGAGCCGCGGTCGAGCTGCATGCGGCTGCGCTGTCCGGAAGTGCCGCTGGACTTCAGTTCGAGCACTATTTTCGAGTAAGGCAGTGTGGTAAGGTCCCGCTCCTTCAGGGCGGAAACGAAAAGGTACGGGATAGCCGCCAGGTCCCGCTCCGTCCTTACACGGGCCGGGGAGAAGCCTTCGCTTTTATAGAGAGCTTTCAACACCGGGGAACGCGCGCCCTGGAACGCGAGCGCCTCCCGCATGGCGGCGCAGAAGGCTTTGGAGGTCTTAGGGGAATATTCAAAAGCCGGGGTCTCGAAAAAAGCGTCCACGGCGGCGCGGCTCTTCAGCGGCTCATATACCGGAGGGAGTCTGTCTTCCACGGAAAGGTCGGCCATGCGGGCTCCTTATTTTTTTTCTGTTTTAAAAACCAGTTCTATGTAGTTCTCCCGCCAGAGCTTGAGGTACTCGCGCAGGAAGTTCTTATAGAGGGAAATTATCTTCACGTTGCGGAAGTCGAGCACGTCGAAGGTGCGGGAGAACACTATGCAGTCGTAGCGCCGGCCTCCCATACGCTTGGCGCACGGGAAGTAGGCGCTGGGGATATAGCGCGCGTCCAGCGCGTCGCGCTGGATGGCCGGCGAATACGCGTCTACGATCACCTCCACATAGGCCATGTCCAGCTGGCTTACCTTCTGGGCTATGCTCTCCAGCACCACCGCAAAGCTTTTTTCGCTGGTAACTCCGCCCACTACCACACTGTACTTATCCTTCTGATTCACGGTCAGGTACACCTCGGTGCTCTGGTCCGGGGTTATCAGTATCAGGTTCGGCTCATGAAAGGGCATGAAGGTGTGGTCGAAGAAACTGTTGGACTTCGTCTTCTTCCAGCGGTTCTTGATGAACTCCAGCGCGCTTATCGCTTCGAAGTTCAGCAGCGGGATTTTTACTTTGTGGTCGCTGTACATACCCTTTACATCCCTGACAACGGGTTTATCCAGGGCCACCTGCCGGCGGACTATCTCGTAAAGGGGGACGGCCTCGGGGATCATATTGGGCTTGCGGCGGCGGCGCTGCAGCGCTCTTTGGGTAAAATAGGCCGTCAGGCAGTGCGTCTCGTTGTACTGCAGCTTGTTGGAGTTGGGAAAGATGCCCAGCTTTATGAAGCCGAGGCTTTCGGTCAGCCTCTGCGGGGCATAGTTCGCGGTGCGCGTGGTGGCGTAGACCAGGTCCACCAGGTTCCTGGTCTTGGTAATGTCGTCAAGCACCAGCTGCATCATGGTATAGGCCAGGTTGAGCTTGCGGAACTCCTGGCTGACCACGGCGCCGAAAACCTTGGAGTTCCTGTACATGAGGTCCACCGCGCACACCAGGCTGCCGACTATACGCCCCTTGCACTCGGCCACCAGCCAGTAATAGCTGTCGTTCTCTATGGCGCCGCGCATTTTCTCCCTGTCGGTCACTATGGGGATGGAGTAGCTGCCGCCGTAAACCTCGGCGTAGAGCATCTGTATGCGGCGCATATCGTGCGTGGAAGCCAGGCGAATTACAATCTCGCGCTGGCCGCTGATTATTATCTTTCCTAATTTTTTTACAGACATAAACCCTTGCTCCCGCCATTAGAATGTGGCAAAACCCCGGCGACATAGTATAATATATAAAAAATAAGCCGGTCATAGTATGACCCCTATCAGGACTGGACAATGAAAACCCTCAAAACTTTTCTAATAATCGCGGCGGCGGCGCTTACCTGCGGCTGCGCCGCTTTCACCTCCGGGGACATACGGGTGGACAAAGACACCGCCAAGGAGATGCTGGAGAACAACACCCTGACTCCTTTTTCCGACATCCAGTTCTCCTGGAAGCTCTATCCATACCACTCGCCGTCGGAAGCCATAGGGCGGGGCTATATTTCACCGGACACCGGCCAGTTCAAAACCCCCGAGATCAAACCGGTACCGGCGGACCCGGACGACCGGACCAAGCTGCTGCACAAGGCGCGCAGGATATTCTCCGAGGCCGGGCTGTACGATAAAGAAAAGGGCCGCGGAACACTGCACCTGCAGCTGGAAACCATGAACAAGTGGACCTACGGGGAATTGCTCAGGTCTCACCTGACGGAAACCGCCTTTATTTTTATTTTGCCGTCGTCGCTGCGCACGACTTACCTGCTTACCGCGGATTTTAAGACCTCCACCGGCACGGCTAAGGTGGAGGTTATCGGCACGAACAAAACCGTTTTCCACCTGCTGATGGCCCCGCTCTACCCGCTATTCATGCCCTCTTCCGGTGAAACGGGCCTGCTAAAGCAGATGCTGTGGCGCTCGGCCACGGATATTTACGACACGCTAAAGCGCGCAGAAAAAGCCGCCAAAGAAAACCCGGCGGCCGTTCCCGTGCCGGCACCCGCGGCGGCGCAGCCCGCCCCGGGAACGGCAAAGCCCCTGGAGCCCGGGCAGCAGCCGGAGCAGGCACCGTCCGCCCCCGCTGCGCAGCCGGCGGCAGTCCCGGCGCAGGGAGCAGCGGCTCCGGCGTCCCCGCCCGCAACGGCCGTCACCGCGCCGACGCAGACGCCTCCCCCCTCAGAAGAACCCCTGGACGACTGATCCCGGGCATGAAGCAAAAAACCCCCGCCATACAGCGGGAGTTTTTTCGGCGGCGGGACAGGGCGTCAGCCGCCCGAGTATAGCGGGGAGATCACCACGCGGTCGCCATCCTGCAGGGGGTCGGCCGGGGCCGCGGATACGCCGTTGCGCGTCACTATGGTAGGGCGCTTGCCTTCTATCTTTACATAAACCGAAAGCTCCCCCGCCGTCATGGGCCCGGGAAACTCCAGTTCCTTCTCGCTGAACCCGCTTTCATATATCAGCGGACCGATAAGCTTCACGGTTACTTTCATAAGCGCCTTTTTAAGCTATGCCGGCCGGTCTGCCCCCGCGTAAAAAGTAGTGGCGTTCTTATGCGTCTTGCCGTGCTTCACGGCCTTATAGTATTCATAGGTCAGCGCCGGGCCTTCCTTTAAAGTTTCAGCCGCCAGCACTTCCCCCAGGAACAGC
>PEXO01000291.1:7719-12451 GCA_002779045.1 Elusimicrobia bacterium CG08_land_8_20_14_0_20_59_10
GGCCGGGCAGCCGGCGAGCAGCTTAAAGGAGATATCTTTGAATTTGTCTATCTCGCGCCCGGTCCTGAACCCGAAAAGACCTATGAAGGGCATAGGCGTGTCCTGTGCCAGCACTGATATCGAAAAAATGCCGCTTTCTTCGATATAGGCATGGGTCAGATTGCTCTTGTTTATGCTCGCCGCCACCAGCGGGGGGCAGGAGGCAGCCTGGAAAACGGTGTTCACCAACTGGCCGTTCATTTTTTTCCCGCTCATCGAAGAAACTATGTAAAGGCCGTAAGATATTTCCGAGATCGCTTTTTGTATTTCCGCCTCGCTGTTTTCCATCACATCCTCCGGTCTTAGGGAGCAATTCATGCACGGCCCCGGCAACTATTCTATCAAAACGGGAGCGCCGGGCACGCACAAGACGCACTCGCCGGACCTCACGGCCGCGGCACTGGAGTTTATAATTGCGGGATATCCGGCCTTTCTCTTCGCCCAAAGCACAACTCTAAGGCTGCTCCTGCCTTTCCAGCAGCATCGTCAGCACCGCCCTGGCGAAACGGGCGCGGTCGAAATCTATCTTCTTGGTCTTCTTTATCGGGGCGCCGTGGTCCGGGCCGCTTATCTTCACAAAATCCGTGCCGGCCAGTATGGCGCTGTCTATCGCCACCAGCCCGTCGTTCTTCAGGCCCTGCCTGAGCATCAGGTCGCGCAGCGGGCGCAGCGCGGTGTCGGTCTCCTTGTCACAGGGCTCCTTCCAGGTAGCCACCGAAAGTATAGGCACAAGGCGGGTAATTTCGGCTATGCGCGCGGCGTGTTCTTCCATGTAGGCTTTCCTGTCGGCGGTACCAAGCTCCACCAGGGAATCAATGCTGCCGTTAACGCGGCGCATGACCTTCGCGACAACCTTGCGCAGGCCGGGATGATCGACGATAATATCCGCCACCGGGGTACCGTGAAAGGGGATCTGGCTCATCACCACGCCTTTAACTTTGGGCAGCAGGCCGGCATCCCGGAGCAGGGCTTCCAGCACGTCCAGGCCGCCCTTGCTCTCGGCTATTATCATCACCGGCTTGCCGGAGGACCTGACGGCCGCCGCGATTATCGGCACATTATCGCGCACGGACGATTCCGTCCTCAGTTTCAGTATCTCGTATTCGGCGCCTATGCTTTTAAGCCAGGCGGCCTGTTCTGCGAAATGGGGTTTGGGTCCGGCGGAGGGCTTTCTGCCCGCCAGGGGCAGGCCGCTCTTGTCCATGCAGGCGAACAAGCCGGGTACCAGTAAAAATTTGTACGCGGTCAGTTTTTTTTCGGTGACGGCGTTCAGTTTCACTTCGGCGCTCTTAAAAATGGCTTCATACTCGGCGGTGGCGTCCGAGCCGTATACACGGGCCGGGGGCTGCGGCCGCGGCTGTGAAACCGCCGCCGGCGGCTCCGACATGAGCTGCCCCAGGGGACCGGGCCCGGCCGAAGCGAAGGAAGAGAAAGAAGCAAGTGCCGCGGAAAGAAGAGCTGCCTGGCTTTTTATTATCATTGTCGGTTATAGTATACGGCACGCGCCGTCCGGGGCCAAGCGTCATAAGGCCCAGCTGTGCGCGGCAATAGGACCCAATCGGTCCCTGGGAATTACGGGTGCTTCATACGCGGAAGGTCCGCACCGGGCGAAGAACGCGGCATATGTTTTAATAGTGCCATTGCACTTATTTTTTATCTATAATATCGGGTAATGGGTGAAATCAAGGGACGCATACTGGTAGTAACCACCGGCAAGGAACTCCTTGACGAGATGGCCCCGTCCATGTCCGGCAGGGGCCTGGAACTGGTCTGCGTGCCTACCCTTAAATACGCGGCCGCCCGGCTTGAAACCGGCGACTGCTCCGCCATGGTGGTGGATTTCGGACAGGTAGCCCCGGCGGAGCGCGAAGCTTTCCTCGACCTGCACAAAAAATATCCGAAGGTACACTACTTCACGCTGGAATCCATAGCCAGCCAGACACCGGCCCTCCTCTCGCCGCTGCGCCGCCTCAGCTGGCCGCTGCCCATGGGGTTCGCCGACCAGGTCAGGGTCATCGCGCGGTCTGTAATCATCCTCGCCGACCAGGTACTGTTCACTACCGGGGCGGTGCAGACCGCCTTCCAGCAGTCCGGGGTACAGGCTTTGTCCCTGCACACCGCCAAGGACCTGCCCGAGGTCATCCGCAAGCAGAACGAAGCCCGCATTGCCGCCTCCCAGGTCAAGAAACCCAAGAAATCCTGGTCGCTGCTGGGCGGCACCACGGAGGAAGAGCCTGAGCCCGAGCCGCTCCCCGCCAACCTGATAGTGGTACAGTTCCCCGGCAGCACACAAGAGGCTGAAACCCTCGACTCCATCATACGTAAAACCGTTCCGGAAGCCGTCTGTTTCACCGTCTCAGGCGTGGACACGGCGCGCTACGCCATCGGTGAGCTCAAGGAGGGTAATCCCGTCGGCCTTCCGCGGGAACTTTCCGGGCGCATCGCCGGCATCCTTATTGAGAACAGCGAGGGCAGCGACGTCCGCTTAAAGGAGCGGGAGCGGGAGCGTATCCTCCTGCTGGACAATTTTAAACCCGCCCTGACCACGCTGGGCCAGGCCCTGCAGGGCGCGGGCTACGCCGTCACCTCTTCCATGGACGGCGGGGAAGCCCTGGGGCTTTGTAAAAAGGGCTCCTTCCACCTGGCGGTCATAGGCACGGCCATCACTTTCGCGGAACATTCGGGCGCGGAACTCGCACAGAAGATGCGCGAGCGGGACCCCGATATGCGCATCATCTTCATGGTGGACCAGTATCCTCTCCAGGCCGCGCTCAAGGGTGTCAGCCAGGTGGTGGAACTGGGCCTCGACGACGCGATACTCAAGCCCGTAGAAGCCTCGCGCCTGATCTTCTCGGTGGAGAAGGCCCTGGAGCGGCGCTTCCTTATGCTGGAGAACGCGCGCCTGCTCAAGGAGACGCAGGAACAGAAGGGCCAGCTTGAGCTGGTCAACGGCTTCCAGAAGAAATTTTTCGCCACGGTGGCCCACGACGTGAAGAGCCCGCTGACGGCCATCCTGGGCTACTCCGAGATCCTGGCCTCCAGGCTTACTGCCATGCCCAGCGAGCTGAAATACGCTTCCAACATAAACACCTCCGCCAAGACGCTGAACGTGCTGATCTCCGACCTGGTGGACCTGGCCGCTATAGAATCCGGCAAACTCCGCGTGGAGATAGGCACGCTGAACCTGCTGGCGGTGGCGCAGGACGTGCGCGGGCGGGTGGAGATAGTGGCCCAGCAGCGCAAGATAGGATTTTCGGCGCAGCTGCCGCCGGTGCTGCCGCCGCTGGCCGGCGACGACGCCCGCATAGGTCAGGTTATACAGAACCTCTGCACCAATGCACTTCAGTACACCAAGCAGGGCGGACAGGTAGTCATTAAAGTGGAGCTCGCCCCGGACAGGGTCATAGTCAGCGTGATAGACACCGGCATCGGCATCTCCAAGGAAGACCTGCCGCGCGTCTGGGAGCGCTTCTTTCAGACCAAGGAAGCCCAGGGCATGCGCAAAGCGGGCTTCGGCCTGGGCCTTAAGATAGCCCGCGAGATAGTCCAGCGCCACGGCGGCGAGATGGGCATCGAATCCGAGCTCGGCGTGGGCTCGCGCTTCTTCTTCCATATTCCTATAAAGAAATAAGGCCCGGCCGGCTCCGCTGCGGCCGGCGTCGGGCGAAAATCTTAATGACCGCCGCCGCGGAGCATTTTGAGGGAATGCGGGAGCAGGTCCAGTACGGCTTCCAGCGATTCTTTTACCGCCTTGGGGCTGCCGGGCAGGTTTATGAGGATGGTATTCCCGCGTATGCCGGAGATGCCCCGCGAAAGCACGGCTTTCTTCGTTTTCTTCAGGCCTTCGGCGCGCATAAGCTCGCCGAAGCCGGGAATGGCTTTCTCTATGACGGCGGCGGTGGCTTCGGGTGTGACATCGCGGCTGCTGAAGCCGGTGCCGCCGGTGGTGAGCACGATGTCGGCCTTCAGCGTGTCGCAGTAATGGAGGAGTTTTTCTTTTATGGCGGCGGCCTCGTCGGGGACGATGTCGCGGGCGGCAATGCGGCCGCCGATGGTCTTTACCATTTCGGCTGCCAGCTCCCCGCTGGCGTCTTCGGCTTCCCCCCGCGAGCAGCGGTCGCTGGTGGTAAGTACGGCGATATTAATTATTTCTTCCACGTTCATCTCCCCGCTGCCCGGCCGCCCAGCTTCTCTATCGCATCTCCCACGGCTATTTCTCCGCCTTCCATTACTTCGCCGAAGATCCCTTTGCGGGGCATTATGCAGTCGCCTACCTGGTGATAGATGGCACAATGGCTGTGGCATTCTTTGCCGATTTTTGAGATCCGGAGGACGGCGGTCGCGCCTATGCGGAGTTCGTCACCGCGCTTGAGTACGGAGAGGTCTATACCTTCGGTGGTGATATTCTCGGCGTAGATGCCGGGGCGTATTTCTACCGTGGCTTTTTTGGCTTTGGCGTCGGCTATCTGCAGGCGTATGCTTTCCATGTCCAGCAGGCTTACCTGGCGGAGTTCCATGCCGGCGTGTGCGTCGTCCTTTATGCCGCGGTTCTTCACCAGGACGGCCCGTGGCACCTGTTCCTTGGGTACGCCTTTGCAGGAGCTGAAGTTTATTGAGAAGATTTTACCCATAACATTACTCCGGACTTCAAGGCGCTCGGTCGGGGAGCGGCCGGCGGGACCGGAACGCAAAA
>PEXO01000417.1 GCA_002779045.1 Elusimicrobia bacterium CG08_land_8_20_14_0_20_59_10
CTGTCCTCGTACGGGTAACGGATCCCGGTCGTAAAGAGCTTGGAATCCCCGGAAAAAACCATGGCGTTCTGCGTTAAATAGGCATTGGATGCCTTTACGCAGGGCAGCCCTGGCACGGCGGTATAGACTGCCGGCGCGCTGGAATACCAGATCTTAAAACAGTAGTCCGCGCCTATGGCCGCGCCAAGCGCGCTCCGGCCATTGTCCAGGCCGAACACCCTGTATTCCATCTGACCGCTCTCCCACAGAGGCTCCCCGATAATAAAACTCCCCCGGGCCGAAGCGGTGGACAGGGTAACGGCGCTGGTGGAATAAGCCACATAGAAAGTGGTCCCCGCAGGCAGCGTGGCCTGGGAAAGCCAGTTTAGGCTTACCGAACCGGGCACCTGGTATTCCGCGGCGGTCAGCGCGAACGAAGGCTGGGGGAACATGTAGAAGCCCGGGTTATACGCCCCCGTCGTGCCGGTACGTATGGAGGAGAACACCCTGCCGGTCTCGTCAAGCGCTATGTTGTAAGCGGCTTCGTCAATATTGCGGGTCTCGTCGTTATAGTAACGGTTCCAGCCCACATTGCCATTGGGCGCAAGTTTGCCGAATATGGCGTTCTTCCCCTGCGCGGCGGAGTATTCAAAACCCGCCCCGTACATATAGCCCTGCGTGTCCACGATCACACTGTACATCGCGGACTCCCCTTGGGGGCCCTCCTCTACCTGCCAGAGAGGAGTGGGGGACAGACTGAGCGGGTACTGCGCGAAATACATAGTGGAGTTACCCGAAGCATCCGAATGCGCGCCGGCGATGAACACGCCGGAAGTGGAGACGGCCACGGCATTACCCGCGGCATTACCAATCCCCAGGCCCGAGTTATAAGTGAAGGAGGAGAGAAGGGTGCCGCCCAGCGAGTACCTGGCCGCCCAGAGGTCAGTATTTTCCGTAGCGGTCGTCACGGCGCCTACCGCATAAAGCCGCTCATTGACCGCATCCAGCGCAACGCCATAGGCCGCGTCATAGCCGCCGGCATAACCGGAGGACTGGGTGGAAGCCCAGACCAGGTATGGCGACGCGGAGGCAACGTAGTATTTACGCACGGCTATCTCGCCGCCTTTTCCGCCCGTGACATCTTCAAATCTGCCGGCAACATAGAGGTAGCCGGCCCCGTTCAGGACGGCGCCGTAAAACTCGTCGTGACCGCCGTCCGCGTCCTGCGTATAGCTCCACACCAGGTTCCCGGCGGAACTGAACTTGCCCAGCCAGAAGTCCCTGCTCACCAGGGTATCCGCCGCGGCGCGGCTGCCCACGGCGTAGAAATTACCCGCGCTGTCGCGCAGGAGAGTGTTCACGCTGAAATAAGCTCCGTCGGCGGTATTGAAGAACCTGGTCCATTCCACGGTAGAAGCGCCGATATTGTGCTTCCTGAAGCCCAGCCCCACCGTGTCCCCGGAATCATTACCGAAAGCCTGGTAGACATACCCGCCGCTGACCGCGATGGCATTGCCGGTATAATCCCCGGCTGAAATATTGGTCAGGTAAGAGAACTTCGCCTCGCCATAAGGCAGCGTGCTGTCATAAGCGAACGGAGTCCTGGCATGGCTGGCTGCCGGGCTCTCGGTCAGTAGAGTATACACCCCGGCGGCCGAAGACAGCCAGACCATGAACTTGTACTGGGGAAAGATGCCCTGGTTCGCGTAGCGGCCGGTCATAAGCCCGTCCACGGTATAATCCTGGTTCTCCCACTGCGCGGCGGCGGTGCTTACCGCCAGCGCCGGGGCGGTGAGCCAGTTAGGCGAAACGTCGGAGCTGTACTTCACATAGAAAGTGGAACCTTCGGGCAGGGCCACGGGATAATTCCAGGAAAGCGCCACGGAACCGGCAGCCGCGCCCTCCATTGCCGTGAAATAGGTGGTCTGTTCACCGGCGGAAAGCGGCATCACGTAGAGGGCCGAAGCGCCGCCCAGGTCAGCGGAAACATAGACCGAGGCGGAACCGACAGCAATATCATAGGCATAATCATCGCCGGCCCCGGCGTCATATGCCCGGTTGATAAGCTGAACCCCGGCGGAACTGTATTCGCCCAGCCAGAGATAATAGCCGTCGCTCCAGGAATACACCTTGCCGGCTATGTATACATTCCCGCTCGCGTCGAACGCCAGCCCGGCGACTTCGTCGTCGGAATACGGGCCGGAATTATAGCTCTTAGGCGCGTTCCACTGCGGTATGCCGGCGGAATCGTACTTCATCAGCCAGATGTCATTGCCCTGGCTGATATCGTCCCGGTTGTCGCCGCCGGACACATAGACATTGCCGAACCTGTTGGCCAGGATGGCCCTGGCCGACGCCTGCCTGAAAGTACTGTACTCGTCGCGATTGGCGCTGAAAAAGGTCTTCACCCAGGAAGGAGCGGTCACGGCCGCGCCGCTATCCGTGTATTTAAGCAGCAGGCCGCTGGTTACCAGGGTATCCGTACTGGTGGCGCCGGCGATATAGACGGTGACCACATTGTTCTGCGGCACCACGGAGATACCGGCAGCGGTATCGGTGGAGGCAAAAGCCGCGTACTGGTAACGGACCGGAGAAACCCAGGCCTCCGTACCGTCGGACCGCAGTTTGAAGAGCAGTATGCTCTTTTGGACCGGGTCATTGGCGGCGGCATAGACCGCGCCCATAGAGGAAACGCCGACCGAAACCGGCTCCGCCCCGAAGCCGAAAGTGCTTATCCACAACTCTTCTCCGAGCGTGCCGAACTTGGCCACAAGAAGCCCGCCGTCGGCCCCGCCAAGGACATAGCTGTTCCCGGCCGCGTCCGCGATCAGGTCCGCAAGAGTGCCGCCGCTAAACCCGACAAAAGTAGTACGCGAGACCCCTGCGCCGTCGCGCCTGGTAAGCACCAGATTTCCCGAATCCGTCTGCGCGGTATAGCTATTCCCGGCCAGGTCCCTGGCCAGGCGCTGGGCGCCGAACATGCCGTTCCTGAACACCTGCGCCGTAATGCCCGAAAGCGAATGCGTTGCCGTGGAATACGTTATGACCGGCAACTCATAAACTTCAGGGCTGGCGGTCTGCGTCACAGAGGCGGGACCCTCCGCGGGGATATTGTCCGAGTCATAAGCCTCGAACTGGTAGGAATGATCTGTGCCGGAAGAAAGGGCTATGGTATAGGTATATATCTTGCCATCGGTATATACATTATCTTCCACCGACAACTGCGCCATCACGAACGGTGAGCCGGCGAGCGGAACGCCGTTATTGGATATATTCACCTTCGGATAACCGCTCTTCGGAGCCAGCCCGTTGGGGCTGGTGTACTTCACCCGGTACACGAACATGCCCGCATAACCGTTCGGAACGCCGGTGTTCGGATAGCGCATTCCGCCCGCCCAGTCCAGGGACGGA
>PEXO01000106.1 GCA_002779045.1 Elusimicrobia bacterium CG08_land_8_20_14_0_20_59_10
GGATGGATAACGGCATCATCGGCGGCGGGCTCTATATCTGGATCATAATTTTCGTCACCACCGTCGGTCTGCGGGGGCTTTCCTCCCTTACGGATAACCTTAAGGGCGCCAGGCCGCCGCCGGTGGCCTATGACCTGTTCGGCTACCTGACCGCCCTGCTGGGCATGCTCGCCCATAATTTTACCGATGTCAGCATGCGGTTCGTCTCTTCCGGCATCTTCCTGGGGCTGCTGCCCGGCGTGATAGTCAACCTTTCCCGCGGCCGGGCGCTGTGGGAACTGCATTATAAAGAGGAGGGGGCTTCCGCTCCCGAAGAGAAAAAAGAGGAGTCGGTCCTGTTCCGGGGGGCGCTCTGGGCGGTGCGGGCCGCGGCCATTGCCGGCGTGCTTTACTTCTCCTACCTTGTCCTTACCCAGTTCTCCGGCCTGCAGGGTCCGCTGCGCAGCTACAGCGCGGGCGGGGAAAGACTGCAATGGTATATCGGGTGGTTCATCATGCTGGGCTGTGTCCTGGCCGGGGCCGGCGTTTTTTCCGGCATAATCCTTAAAGGTATTTCCGTGGCCGCGCCGCTGGTCCTGCTGGCTTCGCTCTTTCCCATTTATTATTTCTGGGGCTGGTTCAAGGGCGACGTTTATCATAACATGGCCATCTTTTTCTCGAAACAGGGCAAATGGGAAGACGCCATAACCTATTACCATAAGGTGAACAAGCTCAACCAGTTCTTTATAATGCCGTATTATTTCACCGGCAACGTTTTTAACGACCGGTTCAACATGGATAAGTCCCACCGTCCGGAATGGGGGGACAAGCCCGCCACGCCGGGTACGCCGGACAAGCCGGGAGAGCCGGCGGAGGTGCGCACCGATTTCGACCGGGCCATGGACGCGTATGAGCATGTGCGCGCGATAGCCCCCAACTACGTGCAGATGCACCACCAGGTGGGGCTGATGTACATGAAGATGTACGAGTACCTGCTCAGGAGCGGTAAGCCGAAGGAAGCGGACGAATACCTGGGCAAGGCCCTGGCGCGGTTCAATCTCTACGAGAACCTGGACCCCGTGTACCCGCTTAACTATTACAGGAAGGCCCAGGTATACGTGATACGCCGCGATCTGCCCTCGGCGGAGCGGGAATATATCCACAACCTGAGCGCGTGGAAATGTCATGTGGAGGGGCACCTTCACGATTCCCCCGAGGCTTATACGAACCTGGCGAATGTGCAGTACGGGCTGGGTAAATTCAAGGAAGCAGCGGAGAATTACCGCCTGGCGCTGGAAAGGGCCCCGGATTTTGAGCAGGCAAAGCGCAACCTGGCCGTAGTACAGGCGAGGCTGGGGATGCCCGCGATAAACGCAAATGGCAGACATTGACGATAACCTGCCGGTGCCGCGCGGACCGCTCGCCCTCCTTCTCACCGCGGCTTTTTTTATCTCCCCGCTGCTGTTCTTTACTAACCTTACCCGCAACCCCTACTACCTGCAGATAACCCTGCTCAACATTTCCCTGCTGGGAGCGGCGGCGCTGTTCCTTTTTTTCAGCCTGAAGCGGAGGGCCTGGCTGCTGCCGCGCACGCCCGCGGATAAGCCGCTGGCCGCGCTCGCGGCGGTCTATCTTGTCTCCTTCCTTTTTTCCCTGGCCGGCCACGAACGGTTCTTCTGGTCCTCTATGTTCTCGGAGTGGCTGCGCGCGGCCCTTTTCTTCCTGGTCAACTGCCTGCTGGTCTTTTACCTGTCCTTCAGCCTGCCGTTCTCCGGCCCCGCCAACGACGAGATACCCGCCGGAAAATGGACGGCGCTGGTCCTGGTCTGGGGCGGGCTCTGGTTCCTGTTTCCCTGGGTGAAAGCGCCGTTATCCGGGCCCGGGCTCCTTGCCAATATGCTGGACCCCTACGGCGCGCTGCTGTGGACCGGCGGGATCTCGGCCGTGTACCTGCTGGTAAAGCGCTGCCGCCAGGAAGATGTCCTGCACCTGGCCCTTTCGGTGGGCGCCGTCGCGTCCCTTTACGGCGTGCTTGAATATTTTCATATAGAGCTGATCTGGGCCAAGCTCGTCAACCCCTACGGCAACCGCTCCGTTTCCACCTTCGGCAACCCCAACTTCATCTCGTCCTACGTGGTGCTGCTGCTGCCCCTGGCCGCCTGGCGGCTGGTAAGGGCCGGCACCGCGGCAAAACGCGTGTTCTACGGCCTGGTGTTCTTTTCTTACGAAGGGATGCTCATGGCCAGTCTTACCCGGTCTTCCTGGCTGGGCGCTGCCGCCGGGCTGCTGCTGCTGGGCGCTTTTGCCCTGCGGAGCGAAATAGTCTCCGTGAACAAAAAGTTCCTGTCCTGGTTCTTCGTGGCGGCGTTTGTGCTCATGTTCGCCTGGCCCTCGGGTTCCCTGAAGCCTTTCAGCTCCGGTTTAATAGACCGCATATCCGAAGTGGGCACGAAACTTGCCTCTCCCTCTGCGGCCACCCTTTCGGTAAAGCCCGAAAAGATATACGCCTCTTTTCATCAACGCCTTCTCATCTGGACGAGCGCCTGGCAGATGGGGCTGCAGAACCCGCTGCTGGGCAATGGCTGGGGACAGTTCGAACTGTTCTATCCATTTTTTCAGGGCAGGCTGATGGTGAATTTCCCGTCCGCGCGCGAGATACGCACGCATGCCAATAACGCGCACAACGAAATACTTGAGCAATGGTCGCAGGCCGGGCTGCTGGGCCTCGGCGTGTACCTGTGGCTGCTGGCCGTGCTCTTTTACGGTTTTTACAGGTTTTACCGCCTGGCGCCTCCCGAAGCCGGCGGGGAGGCGGCGGCCCTGGCCGCCGGGCTGGCCGGCGTACTGGTAGATAATATACTGAACGTCTCGCTGCACTTCGCCGTGCCCGCGCTGGCTTTCTGGTGGGTGGCGGGAGCCCTTTCGCGCCTTACCTGCGGACAGGGAGCCGGCCGGCCGCAATGGAAACGCCCGGCTGCCGCGGCGGCCGCCGTATGGCTGCTGCTCGCATGCTGCCTGGCCGGGGCCTGGTACTGGCAGCGCCAGTTCACCAGGGAGATAAGGTACTTCAGCGGCTTCAAAGCCATGCGTTCCAATAAATACAGCGCTGCCGCCGCGGAGCTTTTCAGCGCCTGGAAGGCCCATCCGCGCGAGGTGAACAGCAACTATGAAATGGGCAATGCCTATGTGCGTACCGGCGACCTGGAGAAAGGCGCCTGGGCTTACAGCGAGGCGCTGAAGTCCAATGCGGGCTACGACGAGATATACTTTAACCTGGCAATAATCCTAAAACGCCTTGGCCGGCAGGCGGAGGCTCTGAAATATCTCCGGGTTTCGTCTTTTATCAATCCGCTGAACCCGCTCTCCTGGCAGGCCCTGGCTGAAGTTTACCTGGCCATGCCCGACA
>PEXO01000452.1 GCA_002779045.1 Elusimicrobia bacterium CG08_land_8_20_14_0_20_59_10
TTTCAGCAACAATAAAATGTTTCTGGGAATTAAAGCGCCTGGGGATTATTAAGGTTTAAGTTTACAAACGCGAAGAGCCTTTTTCTTAATGGGGAAGATACGGGACGCTGCACGATAACTCAATAACTTTAGGGAAGATCGGGAGCGCTGCTTCAAGTCTTTATGATTGAAAATCAGGAATTCGGGAAAGCCGGGCGGGAAGAAGTTTGCCGGCAAGTTTGAGGAGAGATGAAAATAGAAATACGAAAACCCACTGAAAACGAGAAAAAAGCGGCGTCATCATGGCCCATCTGGACAAAAGAGGTCTCCTCTTTTCCATGGCGCTATGTGGATTCCCGCCTGCAAATTGCGGGAATGACCGAGGGGTATACGGGTTCACTGAATATTTACGTTTTTACAGCGGCACGCTCTGGCGGGATGAATTCTGGAATTGCCGGGAACACCGGGAATGTCTGGAACTATACCCCGGCCGGCCGCAGGGAAATACCCCGCATAATCTACAAGGATGCCTGCCGCGCTCCGGTAAGCCTGAGTACCGCCACGTATAAAGGCAATTGCCCGTGACCGGTATCCCGCGCCGGCGGGGGAGGGGATTGCCCCGCCGGAACAGTCATGGGGACTTTCCCTCCGGAGCATGCGCGCAGGCCGCGCGCTCATAAAAAAAGCCGTCCGGGATGGACGGCTTTGCTCATGGGTACTATCTATCCTCAATCGTCCGTGGTCAGGCCGTTGAAATAGCTGCGGTTGAACACCGTTTCCCCGGCGGCGGGGTCTTCCGCGGGCATTACATGTGTCCAGTACTTCGGGGAAAGCATGACGCCGGTGTTCAGGTAAACCTGGTCCGTGGAATAAATGACATTGCAGTCGCGCTTATAGGGCATTTCAGGACAGCCGAAACTGCTGAAGACGGCGTAACGGAAATCGAAGCCGCCCAGCCCCTCCTCTTTGCGGCCCTGTGAAGAGAAATACTTGAAACCCACCACCGTGTCGTTATACTCCGGCTGTATCTCGCCCTTGTCGTTTATGAAATCCAGGAAGGTCACGGCATGCCCGGTCCTGGTGGTGCGGTTGATATTCACGAAATCCCCGGGTTTCAGGTCCTCGAAGAGCCTGCGCTCGCCCATGCCGAAGTTGATAAGAGCGTCGGCCGTACCGTAGGCTTTGAAGGCATGGTTGACCCAGATATGCCCCTTAAGGTCCGTTACGCGCAGGCCCTCGAAGCTCCTTTTGGGGAGATACTCGTAGACGGAATAATCTCCCGTCTCTTCGGCATAGAGCCGGAAGGCGGTGAGGATTACCTCCATCTGCGCGGCCACGCACATGGTGAGCGGGGGATGGCGGGCCGTCAGGGTGCCGAAGGTGTGATAGACGATATCGTGCGTGAGGATGGAACTGATATCATAACCCTTCAGCCCGTAATTGGCATACAGGTAGGAAACCGCTTTTAACATATAAGCGTTGAAGTACCGGTCGCCATCTGGTTCGTCCAGACGGTAGGGGACGGCAACAGCCCTGGCGGCGGGGGACTGGAAAGCGGTTATCGCGCTGAAATTGATATTTCCAAGGTCGAGCGGGCCCTGCGCGGCAGAAGCGCCGGACGGAAATAAGACCGCAAGGAGGAGGAGTTTCAGCATTGGCAACTCTGCACGCAGTTCCTGGATAAATTATACAAATTGCAGATTTGCCGTCAAGGGCCCTGTGGCTCCGCGAAAAACAGCCGCAAGTATTGTATCATAGCAGTATGAAAAAAGCGCTCCTCGGTGTCGTTCTGCTGCTGGCGCTTGCGGGCAGCGCCAGGGCGGACATCTTCGACAGCCTGTCCTCGGCCGACAAGGATAAATACGTCCACTTCTGCGCGGGCACCGTGCTTTCGCACGCCTCCTACCCGCTGTTCCGGAAATACGTAAAGAACAAGGACCACGCCTGGCTCTATTCCCTGGGGCTGGCAGTTGTCGCCAGCACGGCCAAGGAACTGCGCGACAGCCGCACCACCGGCTTCAGCGTCTCCGATCTCCTCGCCGGAACCCTCGGCGGCGCCACCATACTTGTAGTGAAGTTCTGAGCCGCCCGACTCTTCGCGCAGCAGGCGGCGCCTTCCACGCAGAGCCAGCCTTTTACGGAAGCGGGGGAATTCCGGGTGCCGGCGTGGATTATGCCGCTGTTGGATTTGGAAACCCCGAAGGCCGCCCCGGCCTCCTTTTCCAGGAGCAGGACCTTCAGCTTATAACGCGAAAGCTCCCGGGCAATGGCCGCCCCGGTGATACCGGCCCCGACTATGATCATATCGTAGGTCATCAGATCAATTCTACCAAAAACCCGTCGGGCAGGCCGCTGGCAGTCAGAAGTACCCCAGGTGCTCCGCCAGTATCTTAAGGCCGATAAGGATAAGCACCGCCCCGCCCGCCAGCTCCATCTTGCTTTCGAAGAAATGCCCGCCCGCGGAACCTATCTTCACTCCCGCCGCGGACATCAGGAAAGTGACCAGGCCTATGAGCAGCACCGGCACCAGGATGGAGACGCTCAGCAGGGAGAAAGTGAGCCCCACCGCCAGCGCGTCTATGCTGGTGGCCACGGCCAGCACGGTGAGGGCGCCGGTATTGAAGGGGCAGGTCTTTTTGCTTTCGCATTCCTCTTCTTTTTTCAGTTCGAAGGACTCATAGATCATTTTGCCGCCCACGAAAAGGAGCAGGCCGAAAGCTATCCAGTGGTCCACTCCCGAGATAAGGTCCTTCAGCCCCCGGCCGGCCAGCCAGCCCAGCACGGGCATGAAGGCCTGGAAAGCGCCGAAGAAAAAGGCCATTTTAAGCGCATTGGGCAGATGCAGCCGCTTCATAGTGGCGCCGCTGGCTATGGACACGGCGAAAGCGTCGAAGGAGAGCCCCAGTGCAATAAAAGCCAGTTCAAATCCGTTCATTAAGCAGATTATACCACTTAAGGGCATTAGGCCTTTAGACCCAGGAAAAGCACGGACTAAAGCCTCTTATTGAAGAAAGCTATTGCGGGTATAATTATATTGACAAGACTCAACGGAGGTTTACAGAAGATGAAAAAAACTCTACTTACCGCGGTGCTCCTGGCCATAACTTCTTCGTCCTATGCCTTTGACCTGCAGACCGTCAAGGCCGCCAATATCAAGAACACGGAAATACCCGTCCCGACAGCCGGGCCGGTGGTTTCCGCCGATAAGCAGTACCAGAGCCTCTGGATGAGCGTTTACCTCAACGAATCCTGGAAGGAAGCCGAAGCCAGCGATTATTCCCAGGGCATAGACGTCCGCGTGCGCAAGGTGTTCGACACCACCTTCAATGTAAGCGTCCGCGCCGGCAATAACAGCGAGTGGCTGAACCTCAACAAGTTCGGCTCCGGCTTCAGCCTCTCCGGCTCCGGGGTGAGCCTGAACATGAACGGCTGGAACGGCAACTACAATGTCTCCGGCAGCGTCTACGGCGACGACAATCAGTCCCAGTTCGTGAGCCTCTCCCTCTACAAAGGCTCCGACGGCTACAGCTACAGCGTAAGCGGTTTCGGCCCTAACCTCAACATAAGCCGCAACGGCATCAGCGGCAGCTACGACGACACGCAGTATTCCAAGAAAGCGCTGGCTTGCGTTATCACCCTGGCCCTGGCGGCGCAGGTGGACAATATGCCCGCGCAGAAGGGCATTGAGGAAAAAGCCGGCCAGCGCATCTGGATGAGCATCCGCAACGATTCCTTCGGCGGCTGGAACGAGATAGAAGCCTCGGACCCCTTCGCCGACATAGAAGTGGGCCTGCGCAAAAGCATCATGGACCGCGAATATGACGCCGACATAGAGGTGGACCGCGACAGCGAGCACGGCAGTATCAGCAACTTCTTCTCCCGCACCTGGGAATACCGCGGCAACCGCACCAACCTTGAGATGGAAGAATGGGGCGGCTCCTATACTCTTAAAGGCGACCTGTACGTGAAGGGAGCCAACCCGGAGATAACGAAGATCAAGCTGGAGCTGCGCAGCACCTTCGGCCCCGGCCAGTTCTCCATCTACGAGAACGGCCTGCGCCTGCACATCGATACCCACAGCGTCAACGGCGAAGTGGACACCGCCGTCTACCCCAAGAAGCTGGTGGCGATAATAACCGCCCTGGCCCTGGGTATGCAGCATTCCAATCAGCCGCGCTAAGACGTTCTTGCCGCGCAATATAGATCCCCGGCCGCAAGCCGGGGATCTTTATTTGTTTGAACGCGGACGCTAATTTAGGTATATTTTCACTATGAACCCATTAAGCCTGATGCGACAATTTATTAAAGGCCTTACCACCGAGACGGCGCCGCCGCAGGTGGCCGCCGGCGTGGCCCTCGGCTTCCTTATAGGCCTGCTGCCCAAAGCCACCCTCACCGTGCAGCTGCTGCTGGTGCTGGTAATGGCCCTGCGGGTGAATTTCCCCATAGCCCTGCTGGTGATAGCCCTCACCGCGCCGCTCAACCCGCTGCTGGACAAGCTTACCGACCCGCTGGGCTATGCGCTGCTTTCCGCGCCGGCCCTGGCGCCCCTCTGGACCAGCTTCTACAATATGCCCGTCATGCCCTGGACGGGCTTTAATAATACCGTGCTGCTCGGCGGCCTGGTCTTCGGCCTGGTCATGTTCGCGCCGGTGTATTTCGCCGCGCGCAGCGGCGCCCGCGTTTACAATGAACGCTACAAGGACAAGGTGCTGAATTCCAAACTGGTCAAAGGGCTTAAAGGTTCCTGGCTCTTCGACTGGTACTTCAAGGAGGGGGTGTAATATGCGCTGGTCCTACATAGTACCCCGCTTCGTGCTGCTGGTCCTGGTCTGGGCCTTCTTCTTCTTCGCCTTTGATCCCCTGCTGAAGCTGGGCATAAGGAAAGGGCTGGAAAAGGGCCTGAAGGCCAGGGTGGAGATAACCGGCCTGACCACCAGCTTTTTTCACCCGTCCCTGAAGCTGACGGGCTTCTCCGCCGCCGACTCCGACGACGAATTCCGCAATATCGTGGAATTCTCCGAACTGTCCTTCGCGGCCGCGGGGACGCAGCTGCTGGAAAAGAAACTGCTGGTGGAGAACGCCGCCCTTAGCGGGCTGCGCTTCGGCACCGCCCGCAAGACCTCCGGCAAGCTGCCGGCCGTCGCCCAGGAACCGCCCTCCGAGCTTATGACGAGCCTCAAGGCCGAGTCGAAGAACTTCACCCTGGAAAGGGTGGCCGACGCAAAGGCCGGCGTGAAAGAGGACTACGCCATAAACCCCGACGACCTGGAATCCGTGAAGCTGGCCAGACAGCTGGAAGAGGATTATAATAAGAACTACAAGGACATCTCCGGACGCCTGGATATGAAGAAGTACGAAGCCGCGCTGGACTCCCTGAAGTCGCGCTACGAAAAAGCCAAAGGGGAAAAGAACTTCGCCAAACAGGCCAAGGAGTACTCCAGGATCGGCAAGGAGATAAAACAGCTCAATGCCGATTTCAAGAAGGACAAGGAAGAAGTGCGGACCGCCCTGGCCAAAGCAAAGAACGCCTTTAAAGCCATCGACGAAGCCCGGAAAAAAGACACCGCCGCGGCGATGTCAAAGATGAAGCTGCCTTCGCTGGACACGCAGTCCATAGCGCGCATGCTGGCCGGCCCGCTGCTGGCCGAAAAGACGGAGCAGGCCATGAAGTGGATGACCATGGCTAAAAGGTATATGCCCACCAGCGCCAAGGGCGCGCTTAAGAACGAGGCGCCCCGCGGCCGAGAAGTGCATTTCCCCAGGGAGAACACCTACCCCACGGTGCTGGTGCGCAAGCTGGATATAAGCGGCGAGCTGGGCCTGGAAGACCCGCTGGCCTACACCGGCACGGTAGAGGGCCTTACCAACCAGCCGCAGGTCTACGGCAGGCCCACCACGGCCTCCCTGAAAGGCGCCAAAGGCGCGCGCAGGATGGACTTCAGGCTCTCGCTGGACGCCACCGGGGACGCGATAAGGACCGATTCCTCGCTTTCCTATTCGGGCATGCCGGTAAAGGAACTGGCCCTGGGCTCGGAATCCTCTTTTATGGTGAATATTACGGGCGCCTCCGGCGCTATAGACGCCGCGCTTAAAACCTCGGGCGGGGACCTGGACGGCAAAGCGGCCGTGCGCCTTACCGGGGGCACGTTCAAGGCGTCCGCCGACAAGATCAAGGCCGCCCCGCTGCGCTCGGCGGTGCAGTCCTCCTTCGCCGGGCTTTCTTCCGCCCTCATCGAGACCGATATCAAGGGGACCATGAAAGCGCCCAGGCTGGCGATAAAGACCGACCTGGCCGACAAGCTTTCAAAAGCCTTCACCGGCGCCCTGGGCGCGGAAGTTAAGAAGGCCAGGGAAGCCGCGCAAAAAAAGATAGACGAGGCGCTGAAGCCCTATACAGATAAGCTAAATAAGCTGTCCTCTTCTACGCAGGCCGAGCTTGATAACAAGCTGAACGGGGCCGAATCGAAGCTGACCGGGGCTGGGGATAAACTGCTGAAGGGCCTTACCCCGTCCAAGGTGAAGCTGCCGAAATTCAAGTTCTGACGCTGCCGCCGGGGCGCGGTTCCACGCGCCCCGCCAGCCTGCCTTATTCCCATTCTCCCCCGCCGTATAGGCCTTCATCCGGCCCGCGCATAGGTCTTTAGCCCCCTGCGCGAACGGGAAGATACTGGTACCATATATGTATATCAGAGCGGAGAGGACTTATGAAAAAGACCATTTCAATAATAGCGATAACGGCGGCCGTACTGGCCTTCGCCCCCGGCCTTAACGCGGCCGACGGCTCGGAATTCGGCGCCTCCGGCATAAGCCTTTCAGCTTCCGCCTACCAGGCGCCCGCGGTATCGTCCCCCAATGGCCTGGACAAGGCGCAGGACAGCGCGCCCGCCCACGGCTACACCGCCGGCCAGCGCCGGACCATGGCTGACTATAATGCTACGCTGCAGAAGACCTTCACAAAAGGCCTCGCACTTGAGCCGGTGGAAAGCAAGTACCGCCCCTATGCCGATTATGAAGCCACCGGCTACCTGATAATGAGTTCCAATTTTGATTTCAACTCCACCCAGGCCAAGCTGGAAATGGCCAGGAACCTGCCCGCGGACGCCACACTGGTCATTTTCGCCGACAACCCCGACGCGTTCACCAAAGAGGATATCCTCCGCGCCTACGAAGGCGTAGTGCCGCGCGCCCGCATAAAGGTGATCTCCCTGCCCCGCGCCCGCCAGGGCTTCTGGGCCCGCGACGGAATTCCTGTGCCCGTAATAGGCAAAGACAATACACTCACAGTGGTGGACGCGGTATACGGCCACGGCTTCGAGCCGGACGCCGAAATAGCCCGCCTCTTCAAGACCGGCCTGGAGAAACACCGGTATTATTACGAAGGCGGCAATTTCATGGCCAACCATACCGGCGCCTGCCTGATGGTGAACCACGGCGCGCACGTGAAGATCCCGGACGAGATCTTCACCGGTCTTTACGGCTGCAAGGAAATGATACGGCTTCCCTTCGTGGACGGCATAGGCCACATTGATGAACATGCCCGCTTTATAAGTGAAAAAGTGCTGGTTACCGACATTGCCCAGTATAAGGATGTGCTGCAGGGCAAGGGCTTCACCGTGCATATGCTGCCCAAGCCCTCCGGGCCCTACGAGACCTATGCCAATTCACTCCTCATGAACGATAAGGTCATTGTGCCGGTCTTCGGCAGGGATACCGACAAGCAGGCGCTGGCCGTGTATGAAAGCCTGGGCCTGAAGGCCACCGGCGCCGACTCAAAATCGCTCTCCAACAATGGTCAGGGCTCGGTGCACTGCATCACCATGACCTATCCCAGGGTGCCCGCAGCCGAGTTTATGAAAGCCCTAGGCGCCCGGGAGCTATAAGACCAGCGCTTTAAATTCACGTGCCGGGAACAGCACGACCGCGCCGAAGAAAATATATAACGCGCCGCAGATACGGGCATCCATACCGGAGGTCCTTATAGGGCCGCCGCCGCCCGCAAGAAAGGTCCACATTCGTCCGGAAACAAGCCCCAGCAATCCGTTCCCCGATAGAAAAACACCGAGAAAGACAATAAACCAAAAAAAGAACTGTCTCATTTTCCTGCCCCTCCGCCCCGGATCACCTTTCCGCCTTTCCTGCCCGCGCCGGGCCCCAGTTCTATTACCCGGTGGGCGGCCGCTATCACAAGCGGCTCATGGGTGATGCAGAGGATGCTGCCGCCCCCGTCTAGAAGCTCATCAAAAAGCGTTAAAAGCCCGGCGATATCCTTGGCATGCAGCCCGCCCGTGGGCTCGTCCAGGAGGTACAACGTGTTCTTTTCCTTTCCTTCGGCCAGCCCGGCGGCCAGTTTCAGCCGCTGCAGTTCGCCGGCCGATAAAGTATGTAAAGGCTGTCCCGCCGACAAATAGTCCAGGCCGGTCTTCCCGGCCAGCTCAAGCGTCCGCAGCACGGCCGCCCTGTGTTTTCCTTTCAGCCTTTCCTCAAGGAAAGGCCGCAGCTCCCCGAAAGACATTTTCAGCAGGCCGGGCATAGAAACGCCGTCCAGCCGCACGGCCTCTATCTCCGGCCGGTAGCGGCTGCCGCGGCAGGTGCCGCAGGGCACGCGGGCGTCGGTCCAGTAATCCAGGCTCACTTCGTGAAAACCCGTACCGCGGCAGTCCGGGCAGCGGCCGTCCCTGGACAGGAAGGAGAAATGGCCCGCTTTGAAATGTTCCGCCTTGGCCGCCGCGCCGGCCGCGAACATATCGCGCAGCGCTTCGAAGATGCCCAGGAAGGTGGCGGGAATGGACGGCGAGGCCGCCGGCGGTATCTCCTGCTCCACCAGCACCAGCCGCTCAAGGGGGCCGGCTAGCCGGAATTGCGCACAATTAACGGGGCCGCCCTTGTGCCAGGAGGCGCTTATCACTTCGCCGGCCAGGCTTGTTTTGCCGCTGCCGCTTACGCCGGTAAGGGCCGTCAGCCCTCCGCAGGGGATATCCACGTCGGCGCGCTGCAGATTATTGGCGCAAGCGCCCCTTATCTCAAGCCCCGGCCGCAGGGTACGCCGTGCATCCTTGCCGGCAGACGCGCGGGTCCTGGCTCCGGCAGAAGTGCCGGGCTTGCCGTCGGCGATTATCTTCCCGCCGCCCGCGCCGCCGGCCGGGCCCAGTTCTATCACCCGGTCGGCTATGGCCAGCATGGCGGGGGCCTGCTCCACCATCAGCACGGTATTGCCGCTCTCGCGCAGGCCCTTTATGGCGCCGCTCATCCTGGCCGCGTCCGCAGGATGCAGGCCGAAAGAAGGCTCGTCCAGCATATAGGTGACGCCGGTAAGGCCGGAATGTATCTGCGCTGCTATCTGCAGGCGCTGGAACTCACCGCCGGATAAAGTGGAGATATGCCTGGCGGGGGAGAGATAATCGAGCCCGGCCTGTTCTAAAGCCTCCAGCTTGCGCAGCAGCTCCGCAGCCAGAGGCTCCAGCACGGCTTTTTGCGGGGCCTCGCGCAGATAAGCGTCCGCGGCGGCCTTCTCTTTGAAGAAAGACAGCAGCTCAGCTATCTCAAGCCCGCAGAGCGCGGCGATATCCAGCCCGGCCAGCTTTACCCGCAAGGGGTCTTCCTTCAGCCGCTTCCCGCCGCAGGCGGGGCAGGTGTCATGCTTCATCAGGGCCAGCATGGCCGAGCCCCGGTAGTCGGCATGCTTGCGCGCATATTCTTCTTCCACCAGCGCGGCAAAACCTTTCCATTGACCCTTAAAAGTGTGCGTCCCTTCGCGGCTGCCGCGCTTATAGCTCCAGTTCACTTCCAGCGCCTGGCCGGGCAGGCCGCGCATGGCCAGCTTCCTGGCCTCCGGGGCCAGCTCCGCCCAGGGTTTTTCAATCTCCAGGCCCGCCAGCTTGCCCGCCGCGCGCAGAGCCGCAATGTACTGCCCGTGCGGCTCGCCGTAGAACTTCCCGGTCTTGCTGCCGTCCAGCGCGCCGCCGGCCAGCGGCAGCTCCGGCGCGGTCACCAGCTTGGCGGGGTCGCAGACCGTAAGGCTGCCCAGCCCGCCGCAGGCGGGGCAGGCGCCTTCCTCGCTGTTGAAAGAGAAAGCGCTTGAGAAAAGCGGCTCCAGCCCCGGCGGATATTTTCCAGCCCGGCTGTACAGCAGGCGCAGCAGGTCGTACAGGCCGGTATAGGTGCCCACCGTGGAGCGGGGGCTGTCCGAAGCCGTCTTGCGCCTGACGGCCACCGCGGGGGTAAGGCCGGCGGCGGAGCCCAGCCGGGGATCGCCGGTCTTGCCTATGAACTGCCGGATATAGGAGGACAGCCCGTCGCTGAACCTGCGCCGGCTTTCGGCATAGACCGTATCGAAGACCAGCGAGGATTTGCCGCCGCCCGATACGCCGGTAATGGCGGTGATGCTGTTCAAAGCCAGGGAAAGGTCGAAGCCTTTCAGGTTATTGGTGGTAATGCCGCGCAGGTCCAGCGGCGCGGGAGTCCCGTCCGCGGGGGGGGAGACCTTAGGTTGAGCGGCGCCAGCCGCGCCGGCGGCATGCTTCTTCAATTCCGCGCCGGTAAAACCGTCGGCGCAGTCCATCAGCCCGGCCGGGGAGCCGGCGAAGACCAGTTTCCCGCCTTCCTCCCCGCTGCCGGGCCCCAGGTCTATAACCCGGTCGGCGCAGAGGATGAAATCCTGGTGATGCTCCACGGCCAGCACGGTATGGCCTTTCTCCGTAAGCCCGCGCAAGGCCGCTATCAGCACGCGCACGTCGGCCAGGTGCAGGCCGGTGGTGGGCTCGTCCAGGATATAGAGGATATTCCCGGCGCTTGTTTTGGACAGCTCGAAAGCCAGTTTTACCCGCTGCGCCTCGCCGCCGGAAAGGGTGGTGCTGGGCTGGCCCAGTTTGAGATAGCCCAGCCCCAGCCCGGCCAGGGTGCGGGTAATGCGCCTTATCTTTTCCTGCCCTTCAAAGAACTTGTCCGCTTCGGTGACGGAAAGGTCAAGGATATCTGCTATGGACTTGCCCTGCCACTGTATCTGAAGCGTTTCCGGCGTAAAGCGTTTGCCGTCGCAGACCTCGCAGGGGATATCCACGTTCCCCAGGAAATGCATCCCTATCTGCTGCACGCCCGCCCCGCCGCAGGCTTCGCATCTGCCGCCTTTCACCACAAAGGAGAACCGGCCTTTTTTATAGCCGCGCTTCTTCGCCTCCGGCTGCGCCGCAAAGAGATCGCGGATATGGTCGGACATGCCGGTATAGGTGGCCGGGTTGCTGTTGGGCGTGCGGCCGATGGGGGACTGGTCTATGTGGACTATGCGCCGGAAAGGTCCGGCGCCGGCTTCCGCGCCGCTTTTCTCCAGCAGTTCCTCCACCAGGCTGGATTTGCCGCTGCCGGAAACGCCGGTTATCACATTAAACCGCCCGGCGGCGAACCGGACATCGAAACCTTTAAGATTATGTAAAGAGGCTTTATCCACGCCGAACAACTGCGCGCCGTCAGCCTCTTTTGCGGGCGCATGCTCGAACTTCTCCTTCCCGTTAAGGAAGGCCAGCGTCCGGCTGCCGGGAAGCTCGGCCTTCATGAATTCCCCGGCCGGCCCGCTGTAGAGGATCTCTCCGCCGGCCGCTCCCGGCCCGGGCCCCAGCTCAATTATCCAGTCCGCGGCGCGGATGGTGGCTTCGTCATGCTCCACCGCTATAACGGTATTGCCGTTCTCCACCAGGGTGCGCATAAGCTCAAGCAGCCGGGCATGGTCGCTTGGATGCAGGCCTATGCTGGGCTCGTCCAGCACATAAAGCACATTGCGCAGGCCGGTAACCGCCTGGTTGGCCAGCCTTATGCGCTGCGCTTCCCCGCCGGACAGCGTGGTGGATTCCCGGTCAAGCGTAAGGTAGCCCAGCCCCAGCCGCTCAAGCAGGCCGGTGCGCTTTAAAATAAGCTCCCGGACGGGCCCGGCCACGGCGGCCTCTTTCCCGCCCGGCGCCAGCTCTTCAAAGAACCGGTGCAGCTGTTTCAGGCTCATGCCGGTAAAGGCGGGGAGGTTATGGCCCCATAATTTATAGGAAAGCGCTTGCGGGTTAAGCCGCTGCCCGCCGCAGTCCGGGCAGCAGAAAGAGCGCACGAAGCGCAGGATATTGGGATTGCGGTCGCGCTTTAGTATCTCCTCCATCACCGGGATGATGCCCCGGTAATAGCCTTCCTGCCGGGGCCGCGCCGTCAGGCCCGTCCAGCGCAGCCGCGATTCAAGCGTATGTTTGCCAAAGGGGACCGTTATCTTTTCGGAGCCGTAGAACACCACTTTGCGCTGGCTTTCGGTAAGGTCCTTCCAGGGAATATCCGCCGAGAACCCCTCGGCGCGGCAGACCTGGTCAAGCACATCCATGGTTACCTGCGAATAGATTATATACCCGTTAGGCGCGGTAAGGGCCGAAGCCCCGCCGCACAGCGACTTTGAAGCGTCGGCTATGAGCAGGGCGGGGTCTATCCTGTCCTCCACGCCCAGTCCTTTGCAGTGCGGGCACCAGCCGGCGGGGGAATTAAAGGAGAACAGGCTGCGCCGGGGCCGGGCCTGCGCGCCTGGAGCGGCCCCCAGCCGCGCGAACAGCAGGCGCAGGTAATCGTGCAGTTCGGTAAGCGTGCCCACCGTGGAGCGGGGATTGCGCAGCGCCAGGCGCTGGTTCACCGCTATCACCGGGAACAGCCCGCTGATAGCGCGCGCTTTGGGTTTGCGCGGCTTCTTGGCCG
>PEXO01000326.1:0-170 GCA_002779045.1 Elusimicrobia bacterium CG08_land_8_20_14_0_20_59_10
ACCTGGGGTGCGCCGGCGATCCCCGCGAAAAGGCGGCCCGTCTGGCGGCCCCGGAATTGGCGGCTCTGGTCTCACAGTGGGGCGACGATAACGATTTTGTCCGGCACCGCAGGGAGCTTGAGGTCTGGGTGGACCGCGTCAAGGCCCGCTTCGGCGCGTGGTACGAAGCT
>PEXO01000326.1:209-827 GCA_002779045.1 Elusimicrobia bacterium CG08_land_8_20_14_0_20_59_10
ACGTTCGACGACCTGATAGCGCGGCTGCCGTATATCGCCGGGATGGGTTTTGACGTGCTTTATCTGCCGCCCATCCATCCCGTGGGCAAAACCCACCGCAAAGGCCCGAACAATTCACTGAAAGCCGGGCCGAAAGATCCGGGCAGCCCCTGGGCTATAGGCGATAAGAATGGCGGCCATAAGGCCATAAATCCCGAACTCGGGACCATCGACGATTTTAAGCGGCTGGTCAAAGCGGCCAAAGGGCACGGCCTCGAACTGGCGCTGGATATCGCGCTCCAGTGCTCGCCCGACCACCCTTATCTGCGCGAGCACCCGGAATGGTTCGCGCACCGGCCGGACGGAAGCCTGCGCTACGCCGAGAACCCGCCGAAGAAATACGAAGATATCTATCCCCTGGATTTCACCTGCCGGGACTGGAAACCCCTGTGGGATGAGGTCAAAAGCATCTTCGAATTCTGGATAGTCCATGGCGTGCGCATCTTCCGCGTGGACAATCCTCACACCAAGCCGTTCGCGCTGTGGGAGTGGCTCATACGGGAACTGCGCAGGGAAAACCCGGACCTCATCTTCCTCGCCGAAGCTTTTACCCGGCCCAGGATCATGTGCCGCCTGGCC
>PEXO01000326.1:1001-3343 GCA_002779045.1 Elusimicrobia bacterium CG08_land_8_20_14_0_20_59_10
GCTTTTATGGTGCGCCAGGTGCTGGCGGCCACGCTCGGCGCCAGCTACGGCCTCTACGGGCCGGCTTATGAGCTGTGCGACCGGGCGCCTTTCGCGCCCGGCCGGGAGGAGTACAGGGATTCCGAAAAGTACGAGCTGAAGAGCTGGCCGCTGGACCGCAAGGACAGCCTGAAAGACCTGATAAAGCGCGTAAACAGCATACGCCGGGAGAACCCGGCGCTGCAGAGCGACGGGAGCCTGCGTTTCTATCCCGCCAATAACGACCAGCTTATCTGCTACTCCAAGCAGCAGGGGGAGAACCTGGTGCTGGTGGTGGTAAACCTGGACCCGGAGCACAAGCAGGCGGGCCTGGTGGAGCTGCCGCTGGACGAGCTGGGCCTGGCGCCGGACACGCCGTACCAGATGCACGACCTGCTGACCGACCGGCGTTTTTTGTGGCGCGGGCCCAGTAATTACGTCGAGCTGGACCCGCACGAGCTGCCGGCGCATATCCTGCGCCTGCGCCGCTACGTGCGCACCGAGCGCGACATAGATTATTTCCTATGACACCGCAGGAATACTATTCAAAGGTTTTTGGCAGGCTGCAGAACAGCTTCAAGGATTGCCATTACGTGGTGGCCGCCGGCAGGGACCTGCTGGCCGACGGCTGGGATCCGTCGTTCCTGGTGGCGGTGGAACCGGTGGACCAGCTGGAAAAATTCACGGTGGGAAAGGGCATGCAGGTGCATCTGCCGGTGGTGGGGGAGCAGAGCTGCTCGGTGCTGATGCCGTTCGATTTTGAGGTTTTCCTGCTGGGGGAGAACCATAAGCTGTACACGGATAAAGAGTCGCAGCGGTACTGGTTCAAGCAGATGACCCCGGTCTTCCGTTTTGTGGAGGGTTTTTTCCGGAGGCGCGGCATCCCCTACCTGCTGGATTATACCCCGTCGGGCGCGCATTTGCTGTGGCGCAACCGCATCGGTACGCGCGCGGCTGCGGAGCTTGAGAGCATCGGGTATCTTGAGGAAGACCTTATAAAGGCCTGCCTCCATACTGATGAACAGGATATCAAGCGGCGCTGGGGCGTTTCCCTGCCCGCGGCGCGCGTGTTCAGCGGCCTCGGTAAACTGGCGGAGTATGTCGCCCTGCTTACCATCGAGGCCTTTCAGAACAACGAGGCCGAAGGGGGGCTGCCGGTGACCGTTTCGGACAGCCTGGACCGGTGTATCAACCTGGATAATTCCTGGGCGGAAGGCTCGCCGTTCATGCGCTCTATCAGGAGCCCCTTCAGCCTTCACAAGAAGAACCACGATAAGTACCATATGTTCCACCAGCCGCCCCTGGTGGATGTTATCGGGGCCTTCTACGACGGCCGGGCCGCGGTGGAAGAGACCGACATGGACCGCATTGTGGACTGCATGTGGGACCTGGAAAAAGCGGCCGCGCATGCGCAGCGGTTCACCGGCATTATTCCCGACGCGGACGACAACCTGATGGACCTGCTGCGCGAGTATAAGAACAGCCCTCTTTTCAGCTTCCATTCGGAGTTCGACGCTACCGAAGACCTGCCGCGCCAGGCGGCCCTGGAAAGGGCGAAACAGGACGACAAGGCCACGGATTTCGTGCGGAGCATCCTGTATAATCCCAACCCGCTGGCGCTCCAGCCCAAGAACATGATGGGTTTCGTTTACGACCTGCTTGTCTACGCTGACTGGAAGCCGAAGCATATAGCCAATGTGCTGCGGGACCTGTATATAGATCCCGCTTACGGCTGGAACCTTGATTTCTTCAAGTACCCGGCGGACGAGAAGGCGAATTTCTGGACCAGGACCTTCAGCTCGCTTGCCCTGTGGAAGACCGGCCGCCTGTAGCCGGACAGGGCGGCAGGCCGCCGTTTTGTTGACAAGGCAGCCTGTGATCTGGTAATATTCTTAGGTAGCAGCGGTGTTCGGCAGGAAATTCTGTGTAACCCGGCGGACAGGCCCCGGGGTGAAATGCGATCCCGCCTTAACGGGATGGACCCACAGGAAAGAGGTTTCGGCAAACCGGAACTTCTTTCCTGTTTTTTATTTCCTTGAAAAAGCGGATGCAGCTGCCGGAAATGACCGACCGGTCAAGCCGGTACGGGTTCAAAAGTTAAGGAGAAAAAACATGGTAAAGCGAGTGATATTCAGTGGAGTTGCGGCCGCGTTCTTCCTGGCGGCTTGTCCCGCGGCGGCGGAAGTAAGTTTTGATCGCGGTGTGGATGTAAATTATGCTGGATTTTTCAGTAGATACCGCCAGACCTAGTGTAGTGTCCCGTAAATAGCTTTACATTTGAAGGCTCAGATTTGAGGTGGATGCGAGGCGCGACGAACGAGCAT
>PEXO01000446.1:0-1203 GCA_002779045.1 Elusimicrobia bacterium CG08_land_8_20_14_0_20_59_10
AGATCTATACCCTGGAAGGCGACGAGCGCAAGTTCCTGGCCCAGACGGAAACGCTGACCCCGGCCGAGGACGTGGCGCCGGGCACGGCGCACGGCGTGCAGATACCTTTCATGGTGCCCGACACCCTGCAGGGGCGGCGGCTCCTTTACCGGGTTTTCCTGATAAAGGACGGCAAAAGGATACTGGAAACCGAGTATAAGGGGTTCCAGGTGATAGAGAAAGAGCTGCGCCCGCCCCCGCCGCAGGATTTCAAGATGGGCGGGGATATTACCCTGAGTTACAAGAACTCAAGCCCCGACGGCTGGGACAATCACCAGGCGATCACTTCGGCGAATATAGTGGGCAAGGTGAAGAAGTCCTCCTTCCTTTTTAATACCTACATAGTGCATACCTACCACAGGCCTATCACCCCGTCCATAGTCCTGCTGAACTATTATGCGCCCTGGGGGAACCTGAGCATAGGCGATATCTCGCCTTCGCTGACGCCGCTGTCCATGGAGTCGCAGGGCATGCGCGGAGTCTCCTATGAACGCAACTCGGGCCGCCTGGCCCTTACGGCGCTGGTAGGCCGCATAGTGGCGCCGCAGGAGCCGGGAACTTTCACCGCCGGGCGCTTCTCCCGGTTCACGGGGGGGGTAAAGGGCAACTGGCAGTTCAGCCCGACGTTCAGGCTGACGGCGGACGCCGTGCTGAGCCGCGACGACCAGTTCTCGATAAACATCTCCACCCCCACCAGCACGCTGACGCCCAAGGAGAACCTTGTCTACGGTCTGAACGCCGAATGGAAGTTCATGCGCCTCTTTACCTTCACCAGCGAATACCAGCTGAGCACCTATGACGACGACCTGAATACCTCCACCGGGGCGGTTTCGGGGGCGGCCTGGAAGCAGGAACTGAAATACAAGGGGGCGCTGTTCACCGCGCGCGCGGCGCTGTCGCGCATTGCCGCGGATTATTATTCGCTGGCCAGCCCGGGCGTGATAGCGGACCGCATGACGCTTGACGGGGAACTGGGGTTCTTCCCTGCGGACTGGGAAACTCTCACGCTGGGCTATACGGGCTACGCCGACAACCTGGAGTCCGATCCTTCCAAGACCACCACCAGCCAGGCGCAGACCACCCTTACCAATACGGTGCGCATTATGGGGAAGACCACGCTTTCGGCCTCTTATATCACCAACGCGACCAAGGGCGAGCCGGCCA
>PEXO01000446.1:1254-5827 GCA_002779045.1 Elusimicrobia bacterium CG08_land_8_20_14_0_20_59_10
GGGCCGCGCATACCCTTAACCTGGGTTACCAGATGACGGGCTTCAAGGACAATACCGGCCTTTCCAACGACCTGGATACGACCCTTGTTTCTTTCAACGGTTCGTTCAGGCTGAATTCCCGGCTTATGACCTCCGTGGGACTGGTCAATTCCGCCACGGTGGACAAGGCTGACCCCGTTCTGGGCGGCACGGACATTACCACGGAGAACAGTACCCTTACAGGCAACTTTTCCTATTCTATTCCGCGCAAGGCGATGGCCTACCAGTTCTGGACCACGCTTTCCACCAGTAAAAATGATTCGTCCCTATCGGCGGTGGATTCCAGTTCCCTTTCCCTTAACCTGGAGACCGTCTGGCTTAAAAGCCAGTCTTCGCGCTTCACTTTCGGAGTGGGCATGATCTCAAGGACGGACAATCTCAATTCCGCCGCCGATTCCACGCAGTACAACTGCCTTACCAGGTACAACTACTCTTTCTGAGGACGCAAAAAAAGAACGCGGCTATGTGAAGCCGCGTTCTTTATCGCTGTCTTGCGGGGGCTATTTGCTCTTGGCGGCTTTGTCCAGCGCGGCCAGGTATTCTTTGAGCTGTTCGTCTTTCGGTGTTACCTTTAGCGCCTGCTGCCAGGCATTGCGGGCCCTGCGGTAATCCTTCATCTGGAGGTAAACGGAGCCGATGCGCTTGAGGGCGGTAATATCTTTGGGCTCAAGGCGGAGCACGTCTTCAAGTTCCTTGGCGGCCATATAGAACTTGGAATCGTAGATCTGGTGCAGGGCTTTATTCTTCTTGTGGTCCAGTATCCCGGAGTTGGCGGGCTTGGTGTCGTTAAGCTTGAGCTGGGAATCTTCTTCTTCCAGCAGCGCCACCAGCCTGGGAAAAGTCTTATTCGCGGGGGCCAGTTCTACCGCGTAGCGCAGCGCGTCGTAGGCGAAGGGGAGGTCTTCCTTCTCGTTTATCCAGGCCGAAAGGCCTTCGGACGCTATGGTCCAGGCCCTGGAGGTCCCCTTCCTTTTGACCTGTGCGGAAATGCGGCGCAGCCGGGTCTGCAGCTTCTGGTAGGCCGGGTTGGTGGGGTCCGAGGCCAGCATGGTCTCCAGCTTAACCAGCGCGTCCGAATAGCGGCCCCGTCCCACCAGCGAGTAGAAATCTTTTTTAAGGCTGAGCGACGAGCCGGCCATCTTCTGGCGGGCGTCGTCTATCATGTTCTTGGCGGTTATCTGTTTGGGGTCCGCGCGCAGGATTATGTTCCAGTACTCTATGGCCCTGGGATAATCCGCGGAGATATAGAAAGCGAAGGCCTTGTCGTAGTATTCCCGGAGTTCGGCGCTCTGCGGCGCGGAGGCCTGGGCGGACGCGGGGGCGGCCAGCAGAAAGAGACAGAGAGAATAAAGCAGATGCCTGCGCATGGGTATATTATACCTTTTTGTCTTCCTGGCGCATTATCGTTACTTCGATGCGCCGGTTCCTGGCCCGGTTGGGCTCCGTGTCGTTTGGTGCGGCGGGGCGGAATTCCCCGTAGCCGAAAGCGGTTATGCGCTCCGGCGGCACGCCGTTCTTTATCAGGAAGTCTATAACGGAGAAGGACCGCATCAGGGAGAGCTCGCGGTTGGAGGCGAATTTTTTGCCGATCATCCTGGAAGCGTCGGTGTGGCCTTCCACTATTATGGCATTATTCATTTTCAGGATGCTCTTCGTCACCGGCGCCAGCACGTCTATGGCGGAGCTTTTGAGCTTTGCGGAGCCGGAGTCGAAGAGTATGGGGGCGGCGAAGGTGAGTTTTATCCTGGTGGTGGTGATCTCCATTCCCAGGGAACCGTCGGAGATCTGCTTCTTCAGGTCTTCCTCCACCTGCCTGGCGGCTTCCATCTCTTTTATCTTCGTTTCCGCTCCCTTTACTCCCATCTCTTTCTGCATCAGGGCCATGGCGGTCTCGTAGTCGGATTTCTTCATATTGAAGGAAAACCCGTACAGGGCCAGGAAAAGGATGACAAGGCAGGTCATGAGGTCCGCGTAGGGCACCATCCAGAGCTGCGAGGTCTTGTCTCCGTGAGCGCTTGTCATTTTCGTGAAACTATTATCTCGATGCGGCGGTTGAGCGCGCGGCCTGCCGCCGTGTCATTAGGCGCCACCGGGCGGTATTCGCCGTAGGCGGCCGCTATCAGCCGCTCCTGCGGGATCTTGTGTCTGGCGGCCAGCAGTTCCACCACGGCATCGGCGCGCGCCGCCGACAGTTCCCAGTTGGTGGAGTAGTCGCCGGAGCGTATCGGGACATTATCCGTGTGCCCCTCCACTATAATGTCGTTGGGCAGGCGGATAAGTACCCGCGCCACCGCTCCCATGATCTCGGCGGAGGCGGAACTGAGGCCGGCGCGGCCTGAAGCAAAAAGCACCGGCGCGGCGATATTTATCTTTATCTGCTTCTCGGTCATCTGCACTTCCGCCATGTCCTGCATGCCGGTCTTGCGCATTTCCTCGGCCAGCTTCCTGGCCACGTCGGCTTCCTCGTACTTCTGGATAACGTCCATAGCCTTCTTTTCTTTCTGTGCCTGGGCATGCTCCTTGTCAAAGCCGCTCTCGAAAGCCGCCTTCACGTCGGTTTCCCCCTGTATGGTGAAAACGTAGAGCATCAGGAAGAACAGCATCAGGTTGGTCATGATGTCGGCCAGGACCACCAGGTAGAGGGGGTTCTCCTCCGTCCTGCGGCTGTAGCGGCTTATAGGGAGCTTCATTTTGCCGCGGCTTTAGCTTTGCGCCTGAGCGCCAGGGACAGGTAGCCTTCAAGTTTTTTGGCCACCAGCCAGGGCACATCGCCCTCGTAGATGGCCAGTACTCCCCTGGCTATGACTTCCCTGCTCAGGAGGTCCTCGTCGGAGTGGTAGCTGAGCTTGCTGGCTATGGGCAGGAAAAGGAAGTTGGCCGAGAAGATGCCGTAGAACGACGCGGTCATGGCGATGGCCATGGAGGAGCCCATCATTGCCGGGTTGGAGATATTCCGGAGCACCTGCACCACGCCTATCAGGGTGCCGAGCAGGCCGAAGATGGGGGCGAAGGTGCCGGCGGAGGTGAAGATATTGGTCTGCTGCTGGTGGCGCAGGCGCGTGGTGTTGATATCGTGTTCCATGCGCTCCTGCAGGATGTGCATATCCACGCCGTCTATTATCATCTGGCAGGCGTCCATCAGGAACGGGTGCGGCAGGCGCTGGATTTCAGGGCCGATGGCCTCTATGCCGTTCTTCTTGGCTATTTCGGACAGGCTTACCAGGGAGCGTATCAGCCCGGCGATAGGCGGGCGTTTTGGCGGGAAGATTACCATTTTTACCGAGGAGGCGACCCATCTGAGGGAGGCCCAGGGATAGGCTATCATTATCGAGCCCAGGGTGCCGCCGAAGATGAGTATTATGGCTTCCCAGTTGAGAAGGAACTTGAGCATGCCGCCCGACGATAGGACGAAGACGATAACGCCCATGCCGATCGTGCCGCCGAGAACTGTCATTAGATCCATGGTTTATTACCTCTTTGTGGGACTGTCAGGGTTTGGGGGCCGGGCCCGGCGGCGGCACGGAGACGGCGGGCTTGGGGAGCGGCGCCGGAGCCGGGGTTGAAACGGCCGGTTTAGGGGACGGCGCCTGACCGGGTACGGAAACGGCTGGTTTGGGCGCCGGCGCCGCGGGGGAGAACGGGGATTTCACCGGGGCGGCCGGCGAGGGCGGCCTGGCGACTGCGGGCTGTCCGGGCGCCGGTATGGCGGCCCCGGTCTTGAGCGGTTTTGCCGGGGCAGGAGCGGGAGCCGCGCCGGGCAGCTGCGGCAGAGGCTTTCTGGCGGCGGCCGCGGCGGGGGCGCCTGTCTTGGAGAGGGTGAGAAAGCCTTCGGCTATCATCTGGCGTATCGCCGCCATTACCTGTGCCCTGTCGGCTTTGTAGGCGGCGGCCGGCATTACGCGGGTGAGTTCCAGTTCCTGCCGGAAGCGCTCCTGCATGCCGCTGGCGAGCTTGGAGACGAAAGCGTCCACATAGGTGGTGGTCTTCAGGGCGGAGGCCAGCACCCTTATGGGGAGGCGGCGGGTCAGCGCCTGGGCCTGCACCTGTTCCAGGTTCTGCACGTCGGAGAGTTTTACCACGGAGGCGTTGAGCTTCTTTGACAGGGCCGGGTCTATGCCTGCAAAGGCGGTGAGGGCCTTCTCCTGCACGGCTTCGTCGAGATTATTGAGGATGTTGAGGGTCTTGTCTTCTCCGCCCACCACATAGTCCAGGGCGGTCTGCAGTTCCGCTTCCAGTTGCCGCACGCGGTCCTCAGGCACCAGTTTTACGGTGGGGAGCGCCGCCAGCGCCTCAACGCTGCGCGGGTAAAGCTCCTCGGCGAGCCTGGAGGCCAGGTCCCCGGGGGCATAGCTGAGGATAATGGTTAAATCCTCTATGGAGTGGGTCTGCATTATGAAAGCGAGATTCGCCGGGTTTGCCGCGGACAGGAACCAGAAGGGAGGCTTGCGGCCGTCGGCAGTTGAGGCGGAAGCGGAAGCCTGCTGTGCGGTCTCGGCCTGGTTCTTCTTCTCCTGGACCTCCGCCGCTTTCTCAA
>PEXO01000446.1:5915-12847 GCA_002779045.1 Elusimicrobia bacterium CG08_land_8_20_14_0_20_59_10
AACGAAGACCACCAGCAGAATAAGGATGCCCACCAGCAGTATCCAGGCGACGTTCCAGATATGGGGGGGGGCCAGCAGGTCGGCCGCGGAGAGGGGGCGCGCCTTGCGGAAACTCATCTTCTCCACGCTTATCAGGTCCTGTCTTTCCGGCGGTAGCCCCAGCAGGCCGGCGGCCAGTTTTATCGCCAGTTTCGTATCCTCTTCCGAGACGGATTTATCGAGGATGATGCTGGCGGAAAGTTTCTTTACCATCGTCAGGGAACTGGAAAGGGAGGTCTCTCCCATCTTTCCCTTTTCCGGTATGCCGGGCATGATCTCGAAAGCGGCCTTTTTGCTCTGCTCCTGCATCTCGGCGGAGATTATTATGATGATGTCCTCGGTGCCGAGGGCCTCCGAAAGTATCTGGCGCAGGCGCTTTTCCAGGGAGTTTTCGAGGGCCAGTTTGGCTTCCAGCGGCGAACCCGAATTCGCCTGGGCGTACAGGCGTCCGGCGGCTGCGCATTGGAGCAGGAGCGCGGACAAAAGGAGGAAGATGAATCTTTTCATAGTTAAACTCCCGAAATGTGCGTTAGTCCGGTCAACCGCGTAAAGGAACAATTATTATAATATATATGCCGGGCGTTTTCAATCGTACATCGCTGCGCGCACCGGCGATGTATATTCGCAGCCGGTCCTTGGGCCTGCGGGCCGATGGGCCTATTGACTTTATAGGTCCGTTTTACTAACATTCCAGAATACGTTAATCCGCAGCAGGAGGGTTTAATGAAACAGTTCCTAACCGTAGTGATCTGCCTGTCGATGGCCGCCGGGGTTTTTGCCGCAGAGGGCAAGATCTCCTTTGACCAGAAGGGCAGTGTTTCCAGCATTATCAGCCAGTTGAACAACGCCGATAACGCCGGCATTATCCCGCTTCCCGGAAATCCGAAAGCGGCCAAAGAATGGACCGTAATGGTTTTTGTTAATGCCAAGAATAATCTCGAGTCTTACGGCCTTAAGGACGTCAACGAGATGGAAATGGTGGGCTCCAATGACAGCGTCAACGTGGTGGCGGAACTGGGCCGCATAAACGGCTATTCCAGCGCCGAAGGCGACTGGAAAGGTTCACGCCGCTACCTGGTGCAGAAGGACGCCAATGCTTCCGCGGTAACTTCTCCGGTGGTGATGGAGATACTCAAGTCCGATATGGGCAGTTGGCAGTACCTGGTCGAGTTCATCAACTGGACCAAGGCCAATTACCCCGCGCGCAAATATGCGCTTGTGATCTGGAACCATGGTTCGGGCTGGAGCAAGGACTCTTCCTTCGAGTCCTCCAGGGGCATCTCTTACGATGACGAGACCCACCATCACATAACCACCCCCGAGCTGCGCATGGCGCTGGCCGCCGCGGGCGGAGTCAATATCCTCTCCATGGACGCCTGTCTGATGCAGATGATAGAGGTGGCTTACGAGGTGAAGGGAGTGGCCAATTATGTCGTGGCTTCGGAAGAGACCGAGCCCGGCGACGGCTACACCTACGACACCATGCTCGGGCCGCTGGTGAAGAAGCCGGTCATGAGCGAAGCGGACCTTGCCAGGGTCATGGTCGATGCCTACACCGACCATTACCAGTCCATCAATCAGGGCGCGACTCATTCCGCCATCAAGGTGGACGCTCTCGGCTCTCTCGCTGTCCGCGTTAACGCCTTCGTGGACGCCCTGATCGCGGCCAATGACCTTGAAGTGGCCAAGGCCGCTAAGACGGGCGCCCAGTCCTTCTATTATTCCAGCAACAAGGATATGTATCATTTCGCCAAACTGGTGAAGGATACCACCGCTGATGCCGGCGTCTCGGCCAGGGCGGGGGAACTGATGTCCTTCCTTGAAAACGGGGTTATCTCTCATAACAGGAAGTTCGGCTCCAGGTATGCCAATGCCTTCGGCCTGGCCGCTTACCTGCCGTATTCCTATTCCTCGGCGTACGACGGCCTGCTCTGGGCCGCGGACTCCAAATGGGACGACCTCATTAAGTGGTTGAAGTAATTCTTGCCGTGTCTTAGAGAAGGGGCGTCCGCCGGAGGCGGACGCCCTTTTTCCTGGCGTAACATTTTAGCCATTGAAACAGCGCGCCTGTGATGTATACTATTCTGGCGGGCCGGTCCGACTAAGGCGGACGGGCGGTTTTTGGATTTTATGAGGAATCGCGTTTTAACAGCTAGCTGCGCCGCGGCGGTTTTTTCCGCGGTCTGCGTATACCCGCTCCAGGCCGGTTCCGACGCGGGCGCCACCGCCTCTAATTTTTTAAAGATCCCGGTGGCGGCGCTGCCTTCGGGGATGGCGGAGGCTTATACCGCCATGGTGGGCCCGGATTCCATCCTTTATAACCCGGCGGGGCTCGGCCTGCTCAGTTATTCCTCGGTTTCCGGTACCCACAACCAGTATCTCGCGGGGATAAGCCAGGATTATGTCGCCGTTACCTACCGCTCCGCGGCAGGCACGCTGGGCGCGGCCTATTCCTCGCTTTCAAGCGGGGAGATAGACGCTTACAATGCCGACGATATGCCCATCGGCCATACCGGCACCTCGCATAAGGTCTGCATACTTTCGTTCTCGCAGTCGTGGCCTCATTTCAACCAGGACGCCGGCCGCCTGGACCCGATGCTGATAACCCCCAGCTGGACCAAGGTGGAACCGGTCACGGACTACCGCCCGCGCTCCTACCGTGTTTCCGCCGGCGCGAGCGTAAAGCGGATAACCGAGGAACTGGACGTGGAGAAGGCCGCGGGCTATGCCTTCGACGCCGGGCTGGTTGTCCTTCTGCCGCGCCACCTGCACCTGGGGGCTTCGGTGCTTAATATGGGCGGCAAACAGAAAATGGTCTATGAATCCTACCCGCTGCCGCTCACCATGCGCCTGGGTTTCGCCAAGGATTTCCACACGGTCGGCGACCTGATGATCTTTACGCTGGCTTCCGATATGGTCAAGTACCGGGACCGTGATTTCTTCAATGCCACCGGCGTGGAAGTGGACATGCTGAGGATGTTCCAGTTCCGTTTCGGCTACACCTCTCAGAAGGACGAGGGCAAAAGCCTCAGCGGCGGCTTCGGTATGAATTTTGACCGCCTCGCGGACAAGGACAGCTTTATACACGGGGTGCGCGCGGACTACGCCTACCTTGATTACGGCGACCTGGGCGCCACGCACCGCTTCGGGGTCCAGCTGATCTGGTAACACGACGGGGCTGCTCCGCTTAACAATAGCTTCGCAGGACCACGTCCCTTCGAAGCCCTGGCGAAGAAGGACGGCCGTGCGCTATTCGCGCAACCCGCTGTTTTTGTATAATTCCTGAACAATGCGTATAGAAGCCTACATGGCTGCCAGGGTTTTGGCGGTGGACAGGGCCCTGCCCCGGTTCATCGGCGGGCTCCGGGCCCGGCCGCGCCTTGCCCGGGCCATGAACTATTCCCTTTGCGCCGGCGGTAAGCGCCTGCGCCCCGCGCTTATGTGCGCGGCGTACGAGACGTTCGGGGGCGATAGCGGAGAGATACTGCCCGCAGCCTGCGCCATTGAGATGGTGCATACCTATTCCCTGATACACGACGACCTGCCCGCTATGGACGACGCCGCGCTGCGGCGCGGACGCCCGGCCAACCACAAAGTCTACGGGGAAGCCGCGGCCCTGCTGGCGGGCGACGCGCTGCTCACGGACGCCTTTACCGTAATGCTTTCGGCGAAGTACCCGCCGCGCGTGAAGGCGCCCCGGCTGCTGCGCGCGGCCGCCATCCTTGCGGGGCGCGCCGGGGCCGCCGGCATGGTTTCGGGCCAGGCCGCGGACCTTGAGGCCGAGGGCTTCCTGGACCGGGCGCCCGCGGCCCGCCGCGGCCGGGCGCTCAGGCTGCTGTCTTACATCCACCGGCGTAAAACGGCCTGCCTTATAACCGCCGCAGTGGAAATGGGGGCGGCGCTGGCCGGCGCCCCGGAAAAGGATTTCCGCGCTTTGTCCGCCTTCGGCCGCGACCTCGGCCTGTGTTTCCAGGCGGCCGACGATATTCTGGACGTCTCGGGCGACAGGAAAAAACTGGGCAAGAACGCCAGCGACGCCCGGAACCGCAAGCTGACCTATGCCGCCCTGCTCGGCATGGAAGAGGCGCGCCGGCGCGCCGGGGCGCTTCTGCGCTCGGCCCTGCGAAGCCTGGCCCGGGTTAAAGGCCGTGATAAGCCCAGGGCCCTCTTGGCGGACCTGGCAGGGTTAGTCCTCAGGCGGGAAAACTAATGCTTTCGGATATAAAGAGCCCGCAGGATATAAAAAAACTGCCGGTTTCCGCCCTGCCGGAACTGGCCGCGGAAGTGCGCCGCCTGATAATAGACGGCGTGAGCAGGACCGGCGGGCACCTCGCCTCCAGCCTGGGGGCTGCCGACCTGATACTGGCCCTTCATTATGTTTTCGACACGCCCCACGACAGGATAATTTTCGATACCGGCCACCAGGCCTACGCGCATAAGATCCTTACCGGAAGAGCGGACAAGTTCCATACCATACGCACGCTTAACGGCCTGTCCGGCTTCCTGAAACGCTACGAATCCGAATACGACGCTTTCGGGGCGGGGCATGCCTCCACCGCGCTTTCCGCCGCGGCGGGAATGGCCGCCGCCCGGGACCTGTCCGGTATGGAGCACAGCGTGGTGTCCGTAGTGGCGGACGGGGCGATGACCGGGGGGATGTCCTGGGAGGCCATGCAGAACATCGGCCAGCTGCGCACCGACCTGCTGGTGATACTCAACGATAACCAGATGTTCATCTCGCAGCGGGTGGGCCGCCTGGGAATCATACTCACCAGGATGCTTACGATGGGCACCGTGCAGAGGGCCGTGCGCCGCACGGAGAACTTCCTGGGGCGTTTCCCGCTCTGGGGCAGGGTGATACGCAGGGTGATAAAGCGCGCGCGCGTGTTCTTTTTTCCCGGCATGGTCTTCGAGGAAATGGGATTCGCGTATTTCGGCCCGGTGGACGGGCATAATATACCCGAGCTGGTGGCTGTGCTCGGCTACGTTAAAACGGTGAAGGGGCCCGTGCTGCTGCATGTCGTCACCACCAAGGGGCGCGGCTACGAACCCGCCGAGGACTCTCCCACCGCGTTCCACGGCACGCCAAAGTTCGACGTGAAGACCGGGCATTCACCCGCCGCCGCTCCCGGCCAGGCCCCTACCTTTACTTCGGTCTTCGGCCATACGCTGGCGGAGCTGGCGAGCAAAGACCCCAGGATCTGCGCGATAACGGCGGCGATGCCGGAGGGCACCGGCCTTGACCTTTTCCGCGACAAGTTCCCCGGCCGCTATTACGACGTGGGGATAGCCGAGGAGCACGCCGTGACCTTCGCCGCGGGACTGGCCGCCGAAGGGATGAAGCCCGTGGTCGCCATCTATTCGTCCTTCATGCAGCGCTCTTTCGACCAGGTGATGCACGATGTGGCGCTGCAGAAGCTGCCCGTGGTGATAGCCATGGACCGCGCCGGCATAGTGGGGGAGGACGGGCCCACCCACCACGGGGTTTTCGATATTTCGCTTTTCCGCATGCTGCCCGGCGTGGTAGTTATGGCCCCGGCCGACGAGAACGAACTGCAGCATATGCTGGTTACCGCGCTGCACTGCGGCCTCCCGGCGCTGCTGCGTTACCCGCGCGGCAGGGCCTTCGGCGTGCCGCTGGATGCCGCCCCCGCCGTGCTGCCGCTGGGAAAAGGCCGCACGCTGCTGCCGGGACGGGCTATGAACTTCCTGGCCATAGGCAACCGCGTTCACCCGGCGGTGAAAGCGGCGGAGCTGCTTAAAGCCCGCGGCATAGACGCGGGCGTGGCGGATATGCGCTTTATAAAGCCGCTGGATACGGAACTTGTGGCACAACTGGCCGCCGCCGGCCCGCTTGTGAGCGTGGAGGACAATGTGCTGGCGGGCGGTTTCGGTTCCGCGGTGCTGGAATACCTGAATACCGCCGGCCTGGACGCCCCGCTCCTGCGCCTCGGGATCGGAGACGCGTGGGTGGAGCATGGCAAACCGGAGGAGCTTTATGAAGGGGCGGGACTTACCGCGGAGAAGATAGCGGCCTCGGCGGCTGAATGGTTTGAAAATACATACCTCGCAAACAGGAGTTCAAAGTGACAAAACAACCGAAGATAAGCAAAGAAGTTCTGGCGCTGCGCAGGGCTAAATCCTACCGCCGGGCCTATACCGATCCCGAATTCATGAGCCGTCCCGAGCTGCGCCCGGTGCGCCTGCAGCTTGAGATTCTGAAGCCGGAGATGATCCTGGCCGAGCATAACGTAAAGGCTACGGTGGTCATCTTCGGCAGCGCCCGCACCCGCAGCCTGAAGCAGTCCGCCGAGCGTGTAGCTGTCCTTGAAGGCCGGTTAAAAAAAGACCGGGGCAACGCGGCCCTTCTCATCCAACTGGCCGCGGCCAAACGCCTGGCGCATTCCGCGAAATACTACGAAGTGGCCCGCGAGTTCGGTAAGCTTGTTTCCCTGAACGACTGCGTTCCCGGCCACCGCCTGGTGGTGGTGACCGGCGGCGGCCCCGGGATAATGGAAGCTTCCAACCGAGGGGCTCATGACGCCGCGGCAAAGAGCGTCGGCCTTAATATAACGCTGGATATGGAACAGGGGCCGAACCCGTACGTTTCGCCGGAATTCTGCTTCCGGTTCCATTATTTCGCCGTGCGCAAGATGCACTTCGTCATGCGCGCCCGCGCGCTGGTGGTGTGCCCGGGGGGCTTCGGCACCATGGACGAGCTTTTTGAGGTGCTTACGCTGGTCCAGACCGGCAAGAAGAGCCGGCTGCCGATAGTCCTGGTGGGGAAGAAGTACTGGACCGACGTGATGAACTTCGCGAACATTGCTAAGTGGGGTTATATAGCCAAAGAGGACTTGAAGCTTTTCCGCTATGCCGAAACCGCTGAGGAGATC
>PEXO01000312.1:0-673 GCA_002779045.1 Elusimicrobia bacterium CG08_land_8_20_14_0_20_59_10
AGCCGGCCAAAGATGAGCCTCCCCCGGGGGGCTGGCCGCTTTTGGGCTACACCTTTGTGGCATTACGCTAAAGTACGTGTAGTACGCGGCGCTTCATGCCACTTCGGTGTAGCCCAAAATCGGCCAGCCAAATGCTTCAGTTATTTCGTTACGCTTCCTAAGCCCGGACAAGCCGGGCAGACCCAGCCTTAGCCTTAGCCGCCTTACTTTATCCCGCCCACCCTATTTCCGCGCTTTTCCAAAGCTAAAAGCGCACATTTACCCCTTTAAAAAAAAGATATGCGCCCGGTAAATGGTATGAATCATGTCCGCGCACTCTCGTGGTAGGGCACAAGGTCTACAGCATGGATGCGCCACTTATTTATGAAAGCGGCAGCGGAACGAAAGTTGTTGGTTTGGATACGGGCTGCGTATTCGGCGGCCGTCTCAGCGGCCTTATCCTGCCGGAGTGGGAATTCATCTCCATCCCAGCTAAGTGTAATTACTGGGCGGCCAATCTAGCCCGCCTTGCGGAACAAAAGGCCCGGGCTATATTAAATAGTCTCAAGGCCGAACATGAAAAGATAGTTTCTGCCCTGTCTTCGCACGGGTATTCGGAATTATCTCCTAAGGAACAGGCAAAGTTGTATGCCGAATCTGTGTCAGGCCATCCTCTTAGGAAACTGCTCAACGA
>PEXO01000312.1:699-5089 GCA_002779045.1 Elusimicrobia bacterium CG08_land_8_20_14_0_20_59_10
AGCGGATGTGTTGCGGTGTGTGCCCAAAAGCATGTTACTGGGGGTGGATGGGGTTGGAGATGAATAACCACAATATGCGGCATTTCGGAATATAGCTGGGGTTTAATTGTTATTTTAATGTTTCCTAAATAGGAAAATTAGCCGGAATGGGAAATAATACTGGAAATTTAGCCAAAAATGTGTTATATTCCTATATAGGAAAATAATATGGCTACATCACGCATTCTAACAGAAGACGAAGTTCTGTCTACATTAGAGGCCCAAAAAGATATTTTTGTCCCGCTCAAAATATTGGCCGTGGAGCGCCAGCCAACTATGGCAGGCCTGGCAGCATATCGGCCGGATGCCAGGCTTACTCTATCCCTGCAAGAGCGCACCGTGAGCTTTCTGGCTGAGGTTAAAACCAGGACCGCGCCGGGCATAGTAGCCGAAAGCCTTTGGCGTTTAAAAAACGCGCCCATGGTTTCCGGCAGCAATTACCTGCTGATAGTGCCGTATCTTTCCGCGACCATCGTTGAAATGCTCAACCGCGAAAAACTGAGCGGCATAGACCTTAACGGCAACTACCTTATACAGGCGCCGGATCTGCTGGCTATGCGGCTGGACCGCAAAAACCGTTTTCCGGAATCCCAGCCGATAAAAAACATTTTCGCTGGCGCCAGTTCGCTGGTGGGCAGGCTTTTGCTTGCGCGGAAGGGGCGCTTCGGTTCCATCAATGAGGTCGCCCAGGCCATACAAATGCTTGGCGGCGGCCTTTCTCTGTCGGCAGTATCCAAAGTGCTGAAGGGGCTTGAAGAGGATTTGATAATAGAAAAAGGCCCGGCCGGCATCGCCCTGCTTCAGCCTGAGAAGCTGCTGCAAAAGTTGGGAGAAAACTACCGCCCGCCGAAGATTCTTGAGACGCTGAAGCTGAAGATTCCAGACCTGAACAGCTTTGCCGGCTTAAAAGGCCCGGACGGCCTGAACCTCCAGGGCTGGGTTATTTCAGGAGAGAGTTCCGCCCGGCGCTACGCCGTATTGGCCGACAGCTTCGCCACAAAGGTTTACGTTACGGATTTCGGCTCCCTGTCGAAGTGGCTGGACGAGAAGTTCTATAACGTGGTAGCTCTGCGCACCAATAATCTCTTCCCCTTTTTTGACGCCAGGGAGGACGGCGGCCTGCGCTGGGCTTCCCCGGTTCAATGCTGGCTGGAGCTTTCGCGGCTGGACAAAAGGGAGCGCGAAATTGCCGAGGGTGTACGCAAAGCCATACTGGGGGGCAAACAGTGACTCCGCATGAGAACGACCCGCTTGTCGCCTGCCTGGCCGAACTTGCCGCCGAGCTGGACAGGGAAAACATCCCCGTCATACTTGGCGGCGGCCTGAGCCAGTACCTGCGCGGAAAGCTAGACGGTGGCCGCTCGCCGCGCTACCCCTTTGCCGCGCCGGCGCGCTCCACCGAAGACCTGGACCTTTTCCTGTCCCCGCCGCTTATCGTGGATGCCGGAAAAATATATGGCTTAAGGCGCGCCCTTGCTGCGCAGGGCTACAGCGTGCGGCCTGAGGCGCGGAATTTTCAGTTCGAAAAGAACATTTCCCTGTACGGCCAGCCGCGAACGGTAAAGGTGGACCTCCTTGCCGCGCCACCGGCCGGAGAGGATGTTGCAAAGGTGACGATAAAAAGGCCGCGAATCAAACCCAAGGGCGCGGAGGATATCCATGCCTACCTGGCGGACGAATCGGAAGGGATAGAGCTTGGGAAGATCCCGGTCCCTCCCGCGCTGCTGTCCACCTCACTCACCCTGAAAAACGCTGTGTTGTTTATCCCGTCCGTCTTCAATTTCCTGATACTGAAGCTGCACGCTTTCGGGGACAGCAAGAACGACGAAAAGAAAGACCTCGGCCGCCATCACGCCTGGGATATTTTCGCCGCCGTGGCAGGCATGGCCGAAGCGGACTGGGCCGCAGCGCGCGTCCACCTAGCCTCCCATGCGGCCAGGCCGTATCTTCTGAAAGCCGCGGCAATACGCGCCGCAGAGTTCTCCTCCGCAACCGCTTTAGGCCTGCTGCGCCTGCGGGATAACGAAGCTTATAAGCGCGAACGAGCCTTGTACGATGGCTACCTTGAACTGGTTATCCAGGACCTCGCCGAGCTTTATAAACCAGGCTCATGACGAGTTGCTATGGGTTGCCTCCCCTGTTCCCTTCCTCCCCCTTGCGGGGGAGGATTGAGGCGGGGGGATAGCTCTTTCCAGCTGGCTTCCAAAACGGACCTCGTTTCCTTTAGAACCTCCGTGTCCCAGAAACGGAGAACCCTGAAACCTTGCTTGTTGAGCCAGGAGGTTCTCCGGGAGTCTTTCACCTTCTGTCCGGCATGATGCCCTCCATCCACCTCAATAATGAGTCCGGCCTCAAAGGAAACGAAGTCCGCGATGTAGGGACCGATAGTTGCCTGACGGCGGAACTTGAAGCCCTGGAGTTGGCGCAGCCGGAGATGTTTCCAAAGCAACCTCTCAGTATCCGTCATATTGGCCCTGAGATGCTTTGCTTTATCCTTCACCGTTCCCCCCATCCTAACCTTCCCCCACAAGATAAAATGAACGAGCCAGCGGCCCCAGTAAGTTATAATAACGCGGGTTGTTCCGGGGAACCGGAACCTATCCGCATATAACACGGAGGCGCTGACTCATGAATAATTATACTACAGTTGTAGGACTGGATGTACATAAAGAAACCATCGTGGCGGCGGTGCTGCCACAGGGATATAATGAAGTGACTGAAAAAGTGAGCATTGAGAACAACCCGAAGGCGATTGAGAAGCTGGTTAATCGTCTGACGAGGCATAGCCCGGCGGAGTTCGTGTACGAGGCGGGGGCTTGCGGATACCAGGTGCAGCGTCAAATCGCGGGGCTGGGACAACACTGCGCCGTGATTGCGCCGTCACTGACGCCTATCCGGCCCGGTGAGCGTGTAAAAACGGACAAACGCGATGCGGTGAACCTGGCCCGGTTTTACCGAGCCGGGGAATTGACGGAGATTCATATTCCGACGTGTGAAGAAGAAGCGGCGCGGGACTTGCCGCGGGCACGTGAGGACGTGCTTACAGATAGATTACGCGCCAGGCACAGATTGTCCAAGTTCCTGTTGAGGCAGGGGCGCGTATATCGGGAGACAACCTCGTGGGGTACAGCGCATAAGGCGTGGCTGCGAACCCAGAAATTTGAATTCCCGTCGTCGCAGCAAACCTTTGAAGCTAATATGAGGGCATATGATGAGTGTGAAGCACGCCTTGCGACATTGGACCAGCAGACATATGATCTGGCCCAGCATCCGGCGTATTGCACGGCGGTCAATTACTTCAGGGCGCTCAAAGGCATCGACACGCTTAGCGCCCTGACATTGGTGGTTGAAGCACAGGACTTCCGGCGCTTCAGTAAGGCGAGTGAGTTTATGAGTTTCACCGGCCTGGTCGGTTCAGAGTCTAGCTCGGGCGAAAAGGTGCGCCGCGGGAGCATTACGAAGGCCGGCAACACGCACATCCGCCGTGTGTTGGTGGAAGCAGCCTGGTCGCAGCGCTATCCCAATGTGGTAAGCCGGGAGCTTGCCGAACGGCGTAAGGGCTGTCCGAAGGAAGTCCTCCAGATCGCAAAGAAAGCGCAGGCTCGGCTACACAGGAAGTTTTTGCGGATGATAGGCAAAAACAAACTGCATCAGGTGACGGTTGTTGCGGTGGCGCGGGAACTGGCGGGTTTTGTGTGGGCTATTGGGCAGCACATCCCGGCAGCGGTTTAAAGGTTAAGCATATGTTCAGGAGAGCCATGGTCCCGGAGGCGAAGCAACGGCACGGAGAACCCTCGATCCCCCCTTGTGCAATGGATGAGAATCTATGACGCACGTGACAAGATTGAGGCAGCTCCCGACGAATCATAATCATGCGAGCTCTGTCCGCTTTTGGCGGATAATCCGCGAATATCAGGTTGATTCACCGTCGAGATACGCTTCGCTTTCGGGATCAGGGCTTTCCAGGGACGGACCGGGAAGAAAGAGCGGAAAAGAGGTAACGGGCTTGACTGGCTCGTTCATATCAGGGGGAAGGAAGGGAACAGGGGAGGCAACCCATAGCAACTCGTCATGAGCCGTTTATTTCTTCCGGCTTAGAAGTTCCTCAAGCCATAGCCCGGACATTTGCTCTAATACGCGCTTGGTCTTTCGGTAGTTTTCCGTCCGCCGCCGGGCCTCGGCAATCAACTTCACGGGAAGATAACGATTCTTCGGTTTGCCTTTAACCGAAGCCGTCAGCAGGGGGCTTATGTGCTTGCGCCCCTCACGGCACGCCCGACAGCCCTTTCGGATGCAGGGCTTGCGGGTGATGACGACGGAGGCCCGGATAAACGGCCTGCAGAACTCCAGG
>PEXO01000135.1 GCA_002779045.1 Elusimicrobia bacterium CG08_land_8_20_14_0_20_59_10
CGTTTTCCATGAACATAATCATATTGTTATATTGAAGCGGGGTTGTTTTCCAGAGCCCAGAGGGTTTACGGCAGTAAAACCTCATGGTGTTGACCGGCAATGCGCTTTTAATATAGACTGCTAAATAATAATAAGCGGGTGGCGCGGCTTTACGAACTGCTTCCGGGAAACTATCTTCGCGCGCGGCGGCCGGTTCCGGCCTGCCGCAGGCCGGCCGCTTTTTATGCCGCCAACCCGGTTCAGTATCGGCGGTTTTGTCTTACAAATATGCTGCAACTCACGGTCAAATCCCCGCTTTCTTTCCAGTGGAACTCCCAGCCGCCGCAGTGGTGGCTAAGGGATATTAAAGCGGACCAGAGAGCCGCGCTTATGCGCGAATTCCCGTTTATTATCGGCAGGGCCGGAAACTGCCACCTGGTCCTGCCGGATTCCCCGGAACTGCGCAATTCCACCAGCCGCTGGCACTGTTATCTCACCCAAAAAGCCGGCCGGTATTTCATCGCGGACGGCAGTTTTGAGATTGTCCCTGAAACAGGCGAAAAAAACCCAGCATCGGCGGCACGTTCCATAACGGCCGGCGGATAAAAGAGCCGGCGGCCCTCGCCCCCGGCGCTATAATTTCCATCGGCCCCTGGAATTTCAAGGTGGAAGAAGTCGAAGTCACCCCCGTCAATATAGACGACGCCTTAAAACTGGTTCATGCGGGGAAGCGCTCCACCCTGAAACTGGCGGAGCTTAAATCCCGGGCCGGCTACCAGGGCCTGCACGAGATGTTGCTGGAATTAGGCGGTTTCGACAATATCGAGGACTCCCTGGCCCATCTCCTGGCTTTTATCTCCCGGAAAGTCCCGGCCGCCGAAGTAATAGCCGTTCTGCTGGAGAGCCGCGGCGAAGGCCCCACCGTGCGGCTCGCCTGGCGGAAGGATCATGGCCGGGTGGCCGATTTCCAGTTCAGTTCAAGCCTGCTTGAGCGGCTGCAGGTGAAGGAGCCGTTCCTGCTGGAGCCCGGCATCTCCAACCCGACCGAAAGCCAGGTATTACGGAATATCTCCTCGGCCCTGCTGGTCCCGCTTTGGGGCGGGCGCTGCCGGCTTGGCGTTCTTTATCTGGACAACAGGGGGCAGGGCGGACTTTTCACCGAGGACGACCTTTACCTGTGCACCGCCCTGGGCAGCGTTGTGGCGCTTCAGCTTATGATGGAGAAACAGCTCTTCCTGGGCCGGCTGGAGGAGAACCTGAAACAGTACTTCAGCTCGAATGTAGTGCACAAGCTGGTGGAAGAGGCCGGCGCCGGGAAGCCGCCGCAGCTTGCGGCCGCGGAGAAAACCGCCGCCGTCCTGTTCGCTGACATCAGCGGCTTCAGCGAATTCTGCCGCAAACATAAGCCGGAGGAAATAAGCGCGCTGCTCAACCCGTATTTTAAACTGATGTCGGAATGCATACACCGGCACGGCGGCTATGTGGACAAATTCATAGGCGACGCGGTGATGGGCGTGTTCGAGGCGGCCGGGGCCGGGGATACCCCTGTTATAAATTCTTCCTGCGCGCTGCGGGCCGCCCGCGCCGCCCGGGAGATGATACGGGTGTGGCGCGGCTGGCTGGCGGCACGGCCGGGAACCGCCCTGCCTTTAAGAATAGGCTTCGACACCGGCCGCGTGGTTATAGGCAATGTGGGCTTTCCCGGCCGGCTGGAATACACCGCCCTGGGCGACGCCGTGAACACCGCCGCCCGCCTGCAGAAGCTGGCCCCGCCCTACGGCATAGCCGTCACGGACGCGGTGCGCCAGTCCGCCCAAAAAGAATGCCGCTGCGAAAAGATAGGCGTAAGGGAACTCAAAGGCTGCGGGGAAGTAGAGGTCTGGAATATTACCAATTGAGGGATTATACTCAGCCAAAAATGTGGGGAAGTTAGGAAGCCGGGAAGCAAAGAACTTACAACATCTTCACAAAAGACAGGGAGGATAGTTTCTTATGAAGCTTTTTGTCGGCGGTGATAAAATCGCAACCGAGCGATTCGGCCAGCGCTGCGTAAACGGCGTCGTAAATTGTGATGTTATAGGTAAAAGCCAGTTGCGCGGCTTTTTTAATGAGCGCCACGTTCGGTGCGACTATTTCAATGCCGAGGGAAACAAAATTTTCCAGAGCGGACGCGACTTTGGCGAAACTGATGTTTTTGTTGTGCCTGAGAGCGCTGGCCAGCTCGTAAAGGGCAAGATCGGGCGCGGCAAAGCGCTCCACTTTACACGTAAAATCTTCAAGCAGCGCAAGAGCTTCCGGAGTCCCGTCCTCGGGAATGTACCATTTGCAGATCACGGAGGCGTCTATTATTTTCATCTTGAATCGCGGAAACGTCTTATAACGGAAGCCGAATCGGAATGTTTCACCTTCCGCCCTATTGCGGCGCGGATTTCGGCCATTTCAGCTATCGTTTTGTCCAGGCGGCTCTGGTCGCGCCAGCGGAAGCCGAGCAGCAGGACCGCGCGTTTTTCTATCCGCGAAAGTGTGTCAAATGAGGAAAAATTCAGGTGGTGTTTCATGGCAAAAGTGTAGCAGAAAGCAAAAGGGAAAGCAAATAAACAAATGAAAGCATTCGTAAAATTCGCAATTAAAATCCGGAATTATTTTTTTGTTTCCAGGAGGGTTATGCGGTTTTCGTGGTTTAAAAGCTTGTCTTCGTGGCCATTAAGGATATCACCGTGCGTAAGGGCTTTCTGGTCGTATTTTTGGCCTTTCATGGCGGATTCCTCAAAGGCGGATAAAAGTTCGCTTTTAAACTCTCTCAGCGCCGTCATTATGTCATTTTTGAATTCAAACAGGTTCAACTGCGTTTTAGCCCCCTCAATACCTAAAGTGTCGACCTTTTGGTCCAGAGTACTTACTTTCTGGTCCAGATTCGCAAGGCCGGATCTCACCTGGGCGATGTCGCTTTTAAGCTCGGTTTTCACATCGGCGATTTCTTTTTTAAGTTCGGTTTTTACCGCAACGAGGTCGTCTTTGCTTGCAGGCTGTCTTTTCCGTTCATTATCCGCCATAATTTCCGGCCTCCGATTCTTCGCTTCCACCATTTTAATTCCTTGGCAAACGCATTGCGGTTGGTTTTTATCGATGCTTGCCAGTTATTCACAAATTCCCTTATCGGGTTTAGTTCGTTTTGTATTGCAATTTCAAGCCGCTCCCGCTCTGTCGCTTCCATACCTGTATTCTACAAGACTTGGCGGAAAAGCAACAGGGCCTTAAGGGCAGGCCACTGAAGCGAAGGGCCCAACGGAAGTGAGAAA
>PEXO01000444.1 GCA_002779045.1 Elusimicrobia bacterium CG08_land_8_20_14_0_20_59_10
TTCGTTCTGGTTTAGGAATCCCGCATAACCGACCCCGCCGATAGCGTATATCTTCCCGTCCGCCGCAACGGCCGCAAAATCCATGCGGGCGGTGGTCATGGCGGTCTTTGACGCCCAGGTATCCCCGGTGCGCCAGGCCGAATACCCCTCGCCGTCCTTGTCCAGCGCTACCCCCGAAAGCCCGGTGGTGATGTCGGTGAATACCGGCCCATAGGCCGAAGCGGTGATGGCCCGCGAGCTCACCTCGTCAAAATAGACCCCGGAAGGCGTTTCCATGCGGGTCATAGTGGAGCCCAGCGAGCTGTAATCCGAGAGAAGGCCGTCGTTGTTTATGGCCGTCACACGGACATAATACGTGGTATTGGGAGCGAAGCCGGACAGAACAGCGCTAAGGCCGTAGGTATCGGAAGACCCGGCCACTGCCGCGAAGCCCGCATCCGCCGAAACCTGCGCCCGGTACAGGGTAATATCAGCGGGATTGCCGTTGCGCGTCCACGCTACGGTCACGGCATAGGAACTAACGGCCGTGAACGCGGTGGCAGCGGCGCCCGGAACGGCCGCCAGCGTATAAGTAGAGAAATCCCCGGTATACCAGGTCTCAACAGCACGCATGTTCCTGGCTTTGCTCTGGAAAACATACTGGGTATTCGGGGCCAGCCCGGTGAAGGTATGCGCCACGCCGGGGTCGTATTCCTCGTTGACTTCTAAATTAAGACCGTCGTTCCCCCCCACGGCATAGAGCTTGCCGCCTATAGCGCCCACCGCAAGGCCCTCACGGGCCGTGGGCATCGGGGCTTTTGTATGCCAGCTGTCCTCAGCCGGGTCGTATACGTCGTTAGCGGTCAGCGGGCCGGAAGCACCCCCGCCTATGGCATACAACTTACCGCCTATAACCGCGGCGGCAAGTTTTTCGCGGGCCGCGGGCATGGACGCTTTACCGGTCCACGTATTAAATTCCGGGTTGTACTCCTGGTTGGTACTTAGCGCGCTGAAATCATAACCGCCCACAACGTACAACCGGCTCTCTATAACCCCGGCGGCCAGGTTGTACCGGTATGTCTCCGGCATCCCCGTTTTAGTGGTCCATGAATTAGCCACGGGATCGTACTCTTCATTGGAATTTAAAGACGCGTCATCGAAACCCCCGACGGCATATAGTTTCCCGCCTATGACCCCCGCGGCAAGGCCGCGCCTGGCCGTGGGCATGGATGCCTTCGCGGTCCAGTTGCCGGAAACAGGATCGTATTCCTCGTTGGTGTTGAGGGGGCCGGCATTATACCCGCCCACGGCATATAGTTTCCCGCCGATAACCCCGACAGCAAGATCCTCCCTGGCGGCCGACATTGCGGTCTTCGAGGCCCAGGAATTAAGCGCGGGGTTATATGCCCTGTTAAGGTTAGTGACGCCGCCATCGTTCCCGCCCACGGCATAAAGCCTGCCGTTTATCGCACCGGCGGAAAGACCGCTGCGCGCCGTTACAGGCAGGGCCGTTTTGGTCGTTCATTTATTGCCGTTGCGCCAAGGCTGGGTATAACTCCCGCCAATGGCGATATTAACCCCGGAGTCCCCCGCCTCCAGGTTGCTGAAAACCGGCGCGTATGCCGAGGCCGTAATGGAATAGGAAGAGACTTCTTCAAAATAAATACCGACCGGAGCTTCCACATAGGTAGCGGTATCGAAAACAGCGCTGTAATTCTCATCCGGCTCAGTGGAGACCTTGACCTTGAAGTAATAAGAGGTATTCGGGTTAAGGTTTTCATAGAGATGGCTTTGTATCCCCACGGTCCCTGAAGTGAACGAGGAGACGGTCACGCTGAAATCGGCGACGGTGGAAAGGACTATTAGCGGATATTCTGTATCCGTATTATCCAGGACCCAGGAAAAGCCCAGGGAGGTTGCGGTAATATCGCTCAGTTGGAGGCCGGTCGGGGTATCCGCCCGGGCGGAGGGAAGCAGCGGCGTCAACGCGGACAGGAAAAGCGCGATAAAGGCGGGAAGAGCCCGCCTGCCGACGCATTTCATTAAGGATCCTCTGCTGGTCATTGTTACCATACTTTCGCGCCTGCAAGGATAAAGTAATGGTATAAAGAGGCGCAGGCTCCCGCCCCAATGAAAGTATAGACCAATCCCGGGCCGCCGTCAAGGGGGATTAAGATACAGATACCAAAAGAAAGCCGGCTTGCGGCCGGCTTTCCTTTGTTTTCCCCGTATATTTACTTCGCGGTCTGCACGGTAACGTTCATGCCGGTGCTGGTCACGGCAAAGCCGGTCAGGTGCAGGTCGCCTATTATCCCGGCGGGGATCAGGTACTGCACCACCGCGGAGGACACCGTGGAATGCAGTATCCAGGCGGCCTTGTCGTACTTCATCGTTATTACCTTCTCCGCCTTCATGGGGACATTTATTTCTTTAAGCTTGGTATTCACGGCGCCGTACACTCCGCTTATTATAACGTCCATCACCTTTTCCATCAGGTCTTCCTGGGTCATGGTGGCGGGATCGATATCGCCGACGGCTTTGTCCGGGGACATGGAGGCGTGTATCTGCACCTTCTTAATCAGCACGGCCACCTTGTCGGTGCCTTCCATATACATCTTGAGAGTGAGGGTGGGCTCCACTATTATGCCGCCCGCATCCACGCGGATATTGGTGATCTTCAGGAACTCGCCGGACTTGCTCACCACCGGGGCGGCCGCATCCAGGATGGTCAGGCGCTTGTCGGAAAGGGACATTTTTTCCACGGCGTTCTTAAGGAATTTAAAAGGCACGCGCACCGTCAGGTCTATCCCTATCAGGTCGTCCGGATCCTGCTCCGGGACCGGAGCCCGCTTGGAAAAGGACATCGCGCTCACGTCCACCGAGCGCAGGCCGCCCAGGTCGAAATCAGCCGCGGAGGCGAGGTTCCCGCAGGAAAGTACCGCTGCCGCTATTACCAGGTTCAGGATGTTCTTTTTCATAAATAATATTTTCTCCGTATCAGTTTACAGCTCGAAACCGAGGTACATCAGCCCTTTGTCGAGCTTCATGTACTTGATAGCGGCGCCTTTGGCGAACGAGGGCAGGAAGGCGCTGTTCTTAAGCGTCAGCTCGACGGTCTTATCGTCCAGCTTTTTGGCGGTCATAACTTTTTTCAGGGCCTCGTTCGTAGTAACGGTCTTCATCACGTTGGAGATTATCGTGCCCTGCAGCCAGTTGTTGAGGAAGCCGGGGAGGCCTATGCCGTAGGCTTTTTCCACATCTACGCGCTCGACGCGCAGCCAGATGGTATTGTCCCCGGTGACTATCGGGTGCAGGGTCGCCTTGAAATAAACATTGGGCTTCAGCGGCA
>PEXO01000008.1 GCA_002779045.1 Elusimicrobia bacterium CG08_land_8_20_14_0_20_59_10
CATGGAAAAAGCCCTTTCGGATTTCGCGGCGGCGCACCCGGACACACAGGGCATAATCTACCTGCCCGGCTGCATGGTAAAATCCCTGTCGCAGGAAACCTCCGCTTTCTCCGATCTCAAGCGCTATGCGCTGCCGCTGTTCCTGGCGGCCAAGCATCTGGCGGGCGGCCTGCAGAAAATCGACCCCGGTTTTACCACCTTCATGGCGGTGATAACCACACTGGACGGCGGCTTCGGCTATAAGACCCGCGACGTTTACGATCCTGTATACGGCGCGATCTACGGCCCGGCCCTGTGCCTGCGCAAGGAGTTGGAGAACAGCGCCGTGAAGCTGCTGGACTTCGAGCCTAGTTCCTCCAACCAGGCCATTGTGCAGAAGACCTTCTACGAGATACTATACTCCGACAAGCGCCTGGCCATAGGCTACGCCGACGGAAAACGCTGGACCCTGGTGGGCAAGCCGGCCGCGCTGGACAAGGCCCGCCAAACCACTGCGCTAAAAGGAAAGACCATAATTATAACCGGCGGCGGACGCGGCCTGGGCGCACTATTCTCAAGGATGCTCGCCGAGCAGCACAAACCTGACCTCATACTGCTTGATATCATAGAGATCAGCGAGAAGGCCAAACGCCTTACCGCTATGAGTCCGGAAGAACTGAAGGCCTACAAGACCGGAGAACTCTGGAGCGAGATAAAAGCTTCCGCGGCCAAACCGACTCCCGCCATACTTGAGAAGGAGTTCACCAGGCTTAAAGACGCGGCCGAGATGTACAGGAACATGGAGAAGATCCGCTCCCTCGGCGTTAAAGTGCATTATTACCGCTGCGATCTCAATGACGCCGAGAGCTTCGCTTCGGCCATGCAGAATATAAAAGCCGACTTCGGACAGGTGGACGGCCTGGTGCATTTCGCGGGACTGGAGCGCTCAAAGCTCGCCGTGGACAAGGCGGTGGATGAATTCACGCTCATCTTTAACGTGAAGGCGGACTCCGCCATAAACCTCTGGAAAGCCGGCATAGTCAAAGATAAAGGCTTCTGGGTGATGATCTCGTCCATAGCCGGCAAGTTCGGCAACCTGGGCCAGACCGACTATGCCGCCGCTTCCGACTATATCGCCAAGTTCTGCGTCAGCCTGTCGAACAAAGGGGTGCGGGCGCTGAGCGTGGATATGACCGGCTACGCGCAGATAGGTATGGGCGCCAGACCCGGAGTGGAAGCCTTCCTGAAGTCGCAGGAAATGGAATTCCTCTACCCCGGGGAAGGCATGCAGGCCCTGGTAGACGAGCTCGCCTACGGCAAAGTGCCGGAGATAATACTCTCCGGCAGCCTTGGCAAGATGGACTGGGACAAGCAGCTGCTCTACGAGCCCGACTTTTCCACCTCCGGCTCCAGCGGTTTTCATTTCGCCCCGAAAATTGAGGACCTGTTAAGAGGGGAATCACTTTCGGCGTCAAAGGAATTCTCCCTGGAGCAGGACCCCTACCTGGCGGACCATTCCATCAACGGCACCCCCTATGTGCCCGGCGTGATGGGTCTTGAAACCTTCGCCGAAGCGGCCGCGCTGCTGGGCGGCAAGCCGCCCAGGGCTCTTAACGACGTGCGCTTTTCCGTGCCGATAAAACTCCTGCACAAAAAGGCGGCGGAAATAAAAATAACCGCGCGCGCGGGCTCCGCAGGCTGCGAGATGCGCCTTGAATCGGACTTCATAAGCCCCAAGGGGATGCACCTCGGCCAGACAAGAACGCATTTCAGGGCTACGGCCTCCTCCGAAGCGGAGAGCAGCTGGACAGAGAATATGCGCCCGGTGCTGCCTAAGACCAGGAAGTATAAGACGGATGCGCGGACGATATACAAGACCTATTTCCACGGTCCCAGCTTCCAGGTGCTGGACGGCATACTGGCGCTGGACAAAACCTCGGTGCTGGCGGTGTTCAAGCGCCCGCAGGCCCCGCTCTGGAAGCATGGACATCCAAAGCTGGTCTTCCACCCGCTGGTGCTGGAAGGCCTGTTCCAGGCCTGCGGCTGGCGCGACATCCATTTCGACAGGGCTATAGCCCTGCCCGATGCCGTGGGCGCGGCCATAGTGTACGACCATGAGCCGCAGGACCCGGAAAAACTTTTCCTCTACGGCGTCTTCAAGGGACGCACCGAGGACGGGCGCAGCCTCTACGACGCCTGGGCCTTCGACGAGGACTTTAACCTTACGGCGGAACTGCGGGATTACGCCATGATCCCCACGCAGGTGTAAGGGCTTGCAATGGTCATATTATTCCGTTGCAGGCCCTTATGACGACTCGAACCACGGAGCAGTGGCCCGGGACCGGAACCACCCTCAGGTTCGTGCGGGTACAGGGGCTCGCGCCGGGCTCCGCTCTTTCCCCGGACGAGGAACAGCGCTACTCCGCTTTCAGGCTGGAAAAGCGCCGCAGCGAATGGCTGGCCGGGCGCCTGGCCGCCAAGTTCCTGCTGGCCGAAACCGACGGCACGGACAACCTGTCCTCCTATGAGATAGTCAGCGATGCCCTGGGCAGGCCGTCCTGCGGCGGCAGGCTGCTCTCCATTTCACATTCCAACGGCTGGGCCCTTGCCGCCTTTAAACCGGGAGGCTCGTCCTTCCTGGGGGCGGACCTGGAAAAAACGGAACCGCGCCACCCGGCCTGGTACCGGGATTACTTCCACAAGACGGAACTTCCCGGGGCCGACCCGTCGGAAGGCACGCGCCTGTGGACAATAAAGGAAGCCCTCATGAAAGCGCTGGGGCTGGGACTTATGGCCGACCCGCTGGATATACATGCGGGGGGAGAAATCAAACTCACGGGAAGGCCGCTGAAAAGATACAAGGAACTGGGCAGCCCGGAATTCACCGTGGAAACCCGCGCCTGGCCGGAAGGTTTCTGGACGGCCGTTGCGGCGGGAAAATAATAAGTAGCAATAGCGGTTCAAAAAGTTTAGAATTAGAATGAGACCGTAACGGTCCGGAGGATAACTACATGACAGATTTAATGGGAGACCCCATAGCCGGCGCGGCCGCCGCGGCGGCGCAGGAAACGGGGAAGAAGGGACATCCGAAGAAGATCCGCGTTGTCCCGGAATCGCTTAAGAAATTCCGCGAAATATACGCCCAGGCCTCGGCCGGCGGCCCCCCGGAAAAGATAGCGGCGCAAAAAGCAAAGGGGAAACTCACGGCCAGGGAACGGATAGCCTATTTGGTGGACGAAGGCGCCTTCCAGGAACTCGGGCTGCTGATGGAGACCCGCTGTACGGACTTCGGTGTAAAGGACAAGCACATTAA
>PEXO01000056.1:0-4171 GCA_002779045.1 Elusimicrobia bacterium CG08_land_8_20_14_0_20_59_10
GATCTCAAGTAGTTTTACCGAAGCGGACTTTACGGCGGCGTCGGCGGCCTCGATAAGGGCCGAGACCGAGAAAGCCTCAATTATGCCCAGCGCCTCCAGCCCCTCCGCCACGGTAGTGCCCGCTATGGCCGGGAACACGTCCGGATGGATGTTCGGTATAACAAAGCTGTCCACCAGCGCATGCGCGGCCTTGGCTGACCCCGCCTCCACCGCGGCGTTCACGTCCCCCACGTCCCCCGCCGCCAGCACTATGTACTTGCCCGGGCAGATGGAGCGCGAAAGGAGCAGTTTTACATTGGAGGTCTTGAGCATGGCGTCGGCCGCTTCAAGACCCTTGGCCACGCTTGAAAGTTCGACGCCGCCTATTGCGTTAAGCTGAGACCTGACATTTATAAAATTTTCCATAAATTTTTTCAAGAACGAATGATCCGGCGCTATCCCCCCTCCGCCTTAAGCGGAGGGGCAGGGGTCAAGCGATTATCTCAACGTACTTATCATTGACCTTCCCCACCGTGCCCGTAATGCTCGCATGCACCGGGCAGCCCAGCTTCCCGGAGGGGACATCCCCCGCCACGGCGCCCTTCTCCACGCGCTGCCCCTCTTTCACCGACGGGACGCATGGCACGCCAATATGCTGGCTCATCATTATCCGCACGCGCAGCGGCTTGTACACCGCGTCCGACCAGGGCGCGTCCCTGTTGTAATCAGCCAGCCCCAGGCGCTTCACCAGCTTGGACACCGGCACCTTGCGGAAATCGCGCACCGGGTGCGGCTGCGGCTGTTTCCCGTCGTTCAAAGCGGAATTTTTGAATCCCGTCTTCAGCTCGCGCAGGTCGGCCTTGGCTGACACGCAGACTTCGCGCGGGTTCAGGCCCTCCGGGCAGGAATACAGGCTGCACAGCGAACATTCACAGCAAAGCAGCGCGTACTGGCTGTGCAGTTTGTGTTCCGGCCCTCCGGAAAAAAGGAGGCTGCGCATCACCCGGTGCGGCTGCACATTATGGCCCAGCAGGTAGCGCGGGCAGAACTCCGTGCAGAAAGAGCACTGGTCGCAGACGCTGCGGCCTATGCGGGAAAAAATCGGGCGGCTCTGCGCCTTTTTCACAATGAGGGGATGGCCCCTGGGCAGCACTATTATCCCGGCGGAGGCCTTTACCACCGGGACGTCGAAATCCGTCATCACCTTCCCCATCATCGGTCCGCCGTCGATATAAACGGGGGCCTTCACCGTGAAGCCGCCGCAGAGCTCTGCGGCCTCGGCCCAGGTAACGCCCACGGGAACACGGAAAGTGGCCGGGTTCTTCACCGCGCCGTTGACGGTTATAAAAGTTTCGGTTACAGGCTTTGGCGCGAAAGAGGCGTTGTAAAGGGTTTCGACATTGCTGACCACGCAGCCCACGTCCAAGGGGATGCCCCCCGGCGGCACCACACGGCCGGTGGCCTCCAGGACCAGGCACTGCTCGTCGCCGGCGGGATAATAATCGCCGAGTTTAAGCACCGAAACGTTCCTGCGGCCCTTTGCTATCTCCTCCAGGCGCCAGATGAGCTTTTCGTGTTTCTTCTTTATGCCTACCAGGCCGCGGGAGGCGAGCGTGGCGCGCATCAGCAGCTCCAGCCCGTCAAACACCTTTTCGGGGAAATACTCCAGTATCTTCTGGTCCTTCTTAAGGAGCGGTTCGCATTCCGCGGCGTTAACAAGCGCATACTCGGCCCTGCCCTGCGCTTTCACATAGGAAGGAAAACCCGCGCCGCCGGCTCCTACCACTCCGGCGCGGCGCAGGTTCCCGCTAAATTCCGTAGAAAAGTCTGACATTCGGTGACTGGTTATTTCGCGGCCACAAGGCGCTTCTTTACCGCGGTGGCCAGCCTCTTTATCCCTTCCTCTATCTCGCCCGTGGTGGGATAGGAGAAGTTCAGCCGCATAGTGTTATTGCCCGAGCCGTCGGAATAGAAGGCGGAACCTATCACATAGGCCACGTTCTCTTTTATGGCCTCAGCGAACATATCGTCGGCGCTCATGTCCTCCGGCAGGCGCAGCCACAGGAACAGGCCGCCCTCCGGCCTGGTCCAGGTAACGCCTTCCGGCATGTATTTTTCCAGCGCGGCCACCATCGTATCCTTCTTCGCCTTATAGGATTCCTTCACCACCGCTATGTGCTTTCCAAAATAGCCGGTGCGCAGGAACTCGGCGGCGATAAGCTGGTTCAGACTGGACGAGCAGAGGTCGAGCGACTGCTTGAGGATCTCCATCTTCTTGACGATCTGCGGGTGGGCGAGTATGACGCCGAGGCGCAGCCCCGGCGCGAAGGTCTTGGAGAAGGTGAACAGCGAGATTATATTGTCGGTATTGTGCGTCTCCTTGTCCAGGCGGTACAGCATCTTGGGCTCCTTTCCCTCAAAGCGTATCTGCCGGTAAGGGGAATCCTCTATAACGGCCACATCATATTTCTCGGAAAGGGCTATCACCTTCCTGCGCTTCTCCTCGGAAAGAGTCACGCCGCTGGGATTCTGGAAATCCGGCACCAGGTAGAGGAACTTATAATGCTCGTCCTGGCTCCTGAGCCACCGCAGCTTCTCCTCCAGCTCTTCGGTGCTCACGCCGTCGTCCTCCAGCTTCACGCCGATGAACTCGCAGCCGTAGGACTTAAACACCTGCAGCGCGCCCATATAGCTGGGCTTCTCCACCAGCACCGGGTCGGAGGCGTCTATAAAGAGCCTGCCCACCATGTCCAGGGCCTGCTGGCTGGCGGTGGTGATTATGAGGTTCTCCGGTTTAACGTCTATCCCTTCATATTGCTTAAGGAACTTGATGAATTCCTCTTTCAGCTCGGGAAGTCCGTCGGTGGGGCCGTACTGCAGCGCCGTCCTTCCCTTCTTGGCCATTATTTCTTTAACCGCGTCCGTCACAAAATCGTACGGAAAGAGCTCCGGGTCGGGAAGCCCGCCGGCGAAGGAAATGATGCCGGGCTTATTGGTTATCTTGAGCAGCTCCCTGATAACGGAAGCCTTGGTGCGCCGCGGGGCCGTTGCGATGTTTTTGATGATGTCGATCATAGTTCCTCCGCCAGAATTCCCGACCGCGACCGCGTTATGATAATTTACCCAATTACGGCGCTTAATTCAAGCTGAAAGTATCTGTGGACCGCGCGCCTGTTTGCGGATCGTAGAAAACCTCGAAATAATCGCGGTTTTCCTTGTAAAAGGCCTTCTTGGCGGGATCCTTTTCCCTGTCGTAAAGCCGGGTATAGCGCTCAAAAACCCTGGGATAATTTTCCGCCCGCAAAGCGCGCAGGGCCTCGGGGAATGGCCTGGCGGTCTTGGCGCAGGCCTTTTCAAGCGCCTTCAGATGCTGGCCAAGCTCCTCCACGCTCATCCTGCCGGAATTGTCCTTTATGAAAGCCTCCGTCTCCAGCACCGCCAGGGCACCCTTGGTCTTAAGCCCGGTCAGGGCCTTCTCCGAAAGGCTGTAACGTGGAGAATTCTCGTCGGCCACGGCCAGGCAGTCAAGCGCCAGGGGATAATTCCTGACTTCAAGCGCCGCGGTTCCCACGAAGAGCAGCGCCTCGGAACTCAGGATGGGCCACACCCGCGTGTAAAAGTCCTCAAGGTATTGCGCGAAAGCCTCCCGCTCTTTTTGAAGCGCGGCCAGCCCGTCGCTCTGACCGGAGTACTCCGTTGAACTGCCGGAGGCATAGGCAAGTATCCTGGCGTTGGCCAGGCTGTTCTTCTGCAGTCCTTCCGCCTCCTCTAATGATATGTACCCGCCCACTTCCTCCTCGTATTTCCTGCGTATCTTCTCCTTGTAGGCCTCGGGGTCTAGGGAGAGGGCCAGGTAGCTGACCAGGGCATTTTCCGTATATACGTCGTAGTAAGCCCCGCCGATAAAATTCTTCAGCAGCTTGGGGGAGTTCTGCATCTTCTCGTGCGTGTAGAGGTCTTCGGTAAGGTAGGCCTCATACTCGAACTCCACCGGGTTCTCCCCCGGGATGTCCAGGCGATAATGCGGGTATTTGTAAGTCTGCAGGGCGTGCGTAATTTCGTGCAGGTAAACGGCGTCGGCATACTTCACCAGTTCGGCGCGCACCTCCTTATTCTTATAGAGTATCTCCACGGACTCCGCGTCCTTGAAATGTTTGGCGGAAAAGAACTTCAGGATAGTGTCCGAATCAAA